>RFJO01000067.1 GCA_003694495.1 Candidatus Woesearchaeota archaeon | reverse complement strand
GTATTTTATTATTCGTCGTTTTGACAGATTGGTTATATGGCAATAATCAATATATTTTTT
Organism: Candidatus Woesearchaeota archaeon; assembly: GCA_003694495.1. Taxonomy (GTDB): domain Archaea; phylum Nanobdellota; class Nanobdellia; order SCGC-AAA011-G17; family GW2011-AR17; genus J104. Next base: position 4,809 of record RFJO01000067.1, on the reverse strand, counting down.
AATAATTTCTTAGTTCCTCTCAGAGATTTCATCATTTTCAAAAATTTTGCTTAAATGTAATATTATCCTATCATAATTGTATATGTCGGTTCTACTTTTCATTTTATACCTCCTAGAACCAGCATAATATTTAAGATTTGTAGCCTTAAACAAGCCCTCTTTTTAGGTACAGGATTCGAATTAAACATAAAATCCCGGCACCAGGACTCGAACCTGGAACATCACGGTTACGGCTGGTTGTTTTTCATTCAAAGCAATTGTTGCATAGTCAAACAACTTCTACAGCCGTGCACTCTACCAATTGAGTTATGCCGGGTTTAACTAATTGTAGAACAGCTAATATTTATAAATTTATTGGAATTTGCCAACACTAAACTTCACTTCGTTACTTTCAAACTCTAACTTTTTGCCTCTTAAGCCTTTATATCTAACTATCGTAGGGGATAAAACAAAACTGCCTACAATATTGATTTTTGACCGCACATTATATGAAATTATCCTTTCCTCACCACTAACCAGTTCAGGGATTAGCCAGATTACCCTGTAACCCTTGCTACCTTTTTGAACCCTTTCAGGTTTTAATGTGCCAAAATCCTTCATTGGTTCAAGGATCTTAGGCAAATGTTCTATAACTGACAAATGCCTTAGGGTCTTTTTAGTCTTATTCTTTATATGAAGCAAAACTTTAAGTTCTGTAATACCATCTTTATCTTCCCTTAACTTAAGTATTTCTTTTGTTACAGAAAGCTTTCTTGAAGACCAAACATATAAAACAATCATGATAATAACCAACACAACCAAAACGATAACTAAAGGAACGTAACTTACCTTTACAGAGACTGTATGAGATTTGTTAGGTTCAATGTCAAACACCCAAGAAACTTTGTTGCCTTTAACACTTGATGGCTGTTCTGAATAGGTTGCAAATAATTGTTGGAACTTATTTAAGTTAATCGAATAACTTTCACTAACTTTAGTATTACCATAATTGGTTTTTTCAACAGAATATGTTTTAATAATCAAACCAAGATTTTCAGTCTTTTTTTCTTTTACATCCTTATTTTCAGTCACGACAAAAGTGAATGTGCTTCGTTCGATAATTTCATTATTGTAAAGCACTTTAACTTCAACATTATAAGTGCCTGGCTTGGTCAATGCGCTAATTGGAAATTTGAATTTTTGTTCTATGTCCTGCAAAGCATAAAACTTCAACCCAAGTTCTTCATTAAACAAATCTGAAGAAACAATCAATCTTGCATTTTTTATCTGCGTATTAAGGTTGTTTTTTAATAACACCTTTAATTCATAATCCCTGCCCGGCTCAACCTTGTCAGGGAACGACAATTCCATGTCTAAAATATCTTCAGGTGGTACAACCCTTATTATTATCCTATGTTCTAAAAGAAAACTATCGTCTGAAGGCGAAGTAAAAATCAAATGGGTTAAATAGTTTTCATTTGTCTTAACATCTTGTTTTATCTTAAACTTTAGGTTGACCACTTTAGACTCACCAGAGCTTAACTCTACCCTTGACTTGTCTAGTATTAGGTAGCTAAACATACTGCTTGGCAAGTTTTCAAAAGATTCAGTTTTAATGTCAATAATTTCTTTTCTATAATCATTGTTTGTAATTGTAATGTTAATTGAAGATTCTGCACCTGCCTGAACTTTAGGCAATGAAGAATGCTTCACGTCAATGCTAATAGCATTAACACTAAATGATAATATTAAAATTAATGCAAAAAATATAATCACTTTTTTCATAAACAATATATAATTATTACTTGTATTTAATAGTTTCGAAGATATTAGTTATTATCCATTTTATAGTCGCCAAAATTTGTTACATAGAAATAAATGTTTGAAAGTTTTTCGCCCAAATCCATTAACATATCTATTTTTTCACTAGATACATTATTTTTTACTAAATCCTGGTTAAACCGAGATTTTAAGTAAGGCCACCCTACTGGATCTTGTAGGTAGACGACCGGGACACAAGATTCTCTATAAACTAAGAACATTAAGTTTGTCCTAAAAAAATAACCTCCGCCAACAGATATGGTATCGCAGCAGCTTGCTACATCACATTTATTACATTCTTCTCGAAGAACGCCAAGCATAACACCGTAATTTTGTTGGTCTAAGCTAATATATGATACTTCTGCAGGTTTACCATAATATTCGCCTTTTACTATTTCTTTTAAATCAAACTCATTTATAGAAGTTCCTAGAACTACACTTGATAATGTTGTTGCTACGCCTTTTATTGCTAACAACCTTGTATCCTTTTTTTTACTAGTATTATCAAGATTTTTGCGAAATAAATCGTACATTGAAGCAATTATGTTTACCATAAAAAAGGGTAATAAGAAAAAATTATATAAATTTTATTAAAATTCAAGATCTTTTCTAGCTACGCTCAACAATAACTTTTTTTCAGCTTTAGCTACAACCTGCCTGATTCTTTTGACAGCGTCAGGGTTAGCAGATATGCTGTCAATCCCTGCCTTAACTAAAAATTCAGCCATTTCTGGCTTTGAACCAGCTTGGCCACAAATACTCGTCTCAACACCGAACTTGCGGCAAACCTTTATAACGTGCTTAATTTCTTTCAACACTGCTGGGTGCATTTCGTCATACCATTTTTGCACTTTAGCAGAGTTTCTATCTAAAGCTAATGTGAACTGGGTAAGGTCATTTGTTCCAAAACTTACAAAGTCTATCCCTACATTGCACAAATCTTCTATAATTTGTACAGCTGCAGGCGTTTCAACCATGATCCCAAAATCAATTTCTTCCTGCGGCTCTAGCCCAACTTCTCTTAAAATGTCTTTAGCCTTTACAACCTGCTCAACATGGGTTACTAAAGGTATCATTACGCCAATGTTTGTGTACCCAGCATCATGAGCTTTTTTTATTGCCTCAAACTCGGCTTTAAACAACTCAACATCATCTAAACTGCGCCTTATTGAACGCCAGCCCAACATTGGGTTATCTTCTTCAGGCTCATCTTCGCCACCTTCCAACTGCCGGAACTCGTCAGTGGGTGCATCTAATGTCCTATACCAGACTGGTTTATCTTTAAATGCAGAAGCTATCTTGACAAGGTTTTCAAACAGGTTATTAATAAATTCATCTTTCCTGCCAGTCTTAATTAAATAACTGGGATGAACCTTTGAACCTAAGTTAATAAACTCGCCACGTAACAAACCAACGCCGTCTGCGCCTGTAGCTGCAGCTTTCTCTGCATAATCCGGCAAGTCCATAATAACTTTTATCTCTGTGACTGTTGAAACGTCAACGTTAGACATTTCTTCTTCAACATTACTATGGTCTTCTATCTTAATTAACCCGCCATAAACCACGCCAGATGTTGCGTCAACTGTTACTTCCTGGTTATCTTGCAAAACTGATGTTGCATTTTCAGTGCCAACAATTACAGGCAACCCCATTTCCCTGCCTACAATTGCTGCATGCGACGTGCTTCCGCCTTCATCTGTTACGATTGCTGCACTCTTTTCCATTGCAACAACATAATCTGGATTAGTCATTGTTGCTACAAGTATGTCTCCTTTTTCAACCTTGCCAAGCTCTTCAGGAGATTTGACAATCTTAACCTTGCCTTGTGCAACGCCAGGCGAAGCGCTTATGCCTTTAACTAAAACTTTTGCGTCTTTTAATTCAGACTTATCAACTTCAACCTTTTCTTCCTGTTTTTTTAAGGTAGTTATAGGTCTTGACTGAACAATGTAAATTTTGTTTTTCTCAATGGCAAACTCCATATCCTGAGGTTTTTTGTAATGTTCTTCACTTTTTTTTGCTAGTTTAGCCAGTTCTAATACTTCAAAATCTGTCAACACTCTTGCTTCTTTTTTTTCTTCTGGAAGATCTTTCTTAACTGTTTTATTTAAGTTTGGATCTAAAGTGTACATCCAATCTTGTTTGCGAACATTGACAGATATAATTTTTTCTTCATCTTTATCAACAATATACTGATCAGGGTTGATTGCACCAGAGACAACAGCTTCCCCCAGCCCCCACCCTGCCTCTATCATGATTTCTTTATCATTGTTTGTAACTGGGTTAACCGAAAACATCACGCCAGACTTATCAGAATTAACCATCTTTTGCACAACTACGCTTATCAACACCTTTTCATGGTCAAACTTGTTTTTTATACGATAATATATTGCTCGAGCGGTAAACAAAGACGCCCAACATTTTTGTACTGCAATTATAACGTTTTGGCCACCTTTTATATTAAGATACGTTGCTTGCTGACCTGCAAATGATGCTGTTGGCAGGTCTTCAGCAGTGGCAGAACTTCTTACTGCAACCAAAGGCAAATCCTTGCCGGATTTAATAAGCTCCATTGCTTGCTGATTTTTCATTAATTCTTCGTCAACGTCTAAAGCCTCATAAGATTCTAAGATTGCCTGTTTAATATCATTTGGCATAGGCGTATGAACTATGATTTTTTGGATTTCGTTTGCAACTTCTTGTAACTTTGTCGTGTCTTCTTCATTTAAGTTTGATAATAAGGATGCTATCTTTTGCCATATACCAGTCCTGTCAAGAAATTTTTTATAAGCTCCCGCAGTCACGCAAAACCCTGGAGGTATTGGAAATCCTGCATTATACATTTCACCTAAGGATGCGCCTTTACCGCCGGCAATGTTTACGTCTTTGTTTGAAAGTTCCTTGAACCATGCAATATCATTCATAAAATCATACACCTCATTTTTTTAAAGTTATAAAATTAATTAGAATATATAAATCTTTTCTATTCTTTTTGGCTGTACACAGTTG
>RFJO01000066.1 GCA_003694495.1 Candidatus Woesearchaeota archaeon | reverse complement strand
CTTGATGACAAAGCCTTATCTATCTTACATAATTATTTCACTTATTGCTGTATACTTAATATACCCTTTACATGAAAAATTGTTAAGAAAACTAAAATTAAAAATGGTTAGCGCCATAGTAATGACTTTATTTGTTTTACTCATATTCATTTTGCCTCTAATCATTTTAGGCAATTTAATTGTAAACGATGCTGTTACCTTATACCAAAGCCTTGACATTAAAACAATTTCAGAAACTATAAATAATCTTTTGGGTGAAGAATTTCAAAACCTAATAAACCCTTTCTTAAGTAATATTCTTGATTACATTGCAAAAAACTTATCCACATTCTTACTATCTCTCCCCAGTAAATTAATGGGCCTAATTATCTCTATTGGCATAATTTACTTTGCATTTAAAGAAGGCGACATTTTAGTAACTAGAATAAGGTCTGTTCTTCCTTTAAAAAAAGAAGATAAAGATAAAGTAATCTTAAAATTCAAGCAAACAATGGACGGCATTGTTTTCGGCACAATCATCATGGCATTAGTTGAAGGCCTAGTAGCTGGAATCATATTCAAGTTGTTTGGCATCCCTGCACCGGTCATCTGGGGCTTGGTTACTGCTATTATCTCTATGCTTCCTTTTATTGGTCCCGCATTTGTCTGGGCGCCAGCGTCATTATACGTTTACCTGTCAGGAAGAATCTACGCTGCTGTTGCCTTATTTATCCTATCATGGCTAATCATAACTTTGTTTTTAGACATTTTCCTAAAAAACAAGATGATAGCAAAAAAAGGCAAGATTCACCCAATCCTCGTGCTGTTAGGCGTTATTGGGGGCGTATCTGTTTTTGGCATTGTCGGTTTTATTATTGGCCCGTTCTTGTTAAGCTTACTGAGTTTTCTGATAACAATAGTATTCAACGAAAATGGAATTAAAAACAAAAAAAATTAACCTCTCAACTGGAGGACCGTTGGTTGCGGTTATCAATGAAAAAGATGCAAAAGATCTAGGCTTGCACCCCATGGACAGGGTTAAGCTTACAAAAATTAAAAGCAAAAAAGAAATTGTTGCAGTTGTTGACATTTCTAACAAAGGTATCGACAAAGGTTATGTAGGATTATTCAACGAACTTTTTAAAGAACTTAATGTTGAGGAAGGCAACAATATTGAAGTGAGCTACGCACCCCAGCCTGAGTCTGTGAAATACATTAGAAACAAATTAAACGGTATTAAGCTTAGCGAAAAAGAAATTTATGAAATCGTAATGGACATTGTTTCAAACAAGTTATCCGAAGTTGAGCTCACTTATTTTGTAGCTGCAGTTTACAAGGTAGGCTTTGACTTAAAGGAAAGTGCTTCATTGACAAAAGCTATTGTTGACTCCGGTACAAAGCTCAAGTTCAACTCTAACATTGTCTTTGACAAACACTGCGCTGGCGGCGTGCCCAACAACAGAACCACAATGATCGTTGTACCCATAATAGCTGCCCTTGGCTACATCATGCCCAAGACAAGCTCGAGAGCCATCACATCTCCTGCAGGCACTGCTGACACCATGGAAGTTGTTGCACCCGTTGCATTAAATGAAAACAAGATTGTTGAAATTGTAAAATCTACCAACGCATGCATGGCTTGGGGCGGCGCTGTTAACCTTGCCGCAGCAGATGACAAGATGATAAAGGTAAGGCATCCGTTAAGCCTTGACCCTGAAGGGATGTTATTGGCAAGCATATTAGCCAAAAAGAAAGCCGTTGGCGCCACACACGTCTTGATTGACTTGCCTTATGGCACTGGCGCTAAGTTTGCAACAAAAAGCATTGCAAAAAAATTAGGAAAAAAATTTATGGCATTAGGCAAATTACTTGACATGAAACTCAAGGTTGTTTACACTAACGGATCCCAACCGATTGGTAACGGTATTGGGCCAAGCTTAGAAGTTGAAGATGTTTTAAGTGTTTTAAAGGGTGACGGCCCAAATGATTTAAGGAACAAAGCAATTTATCTTGCAACTGAAATGTTGAAGATGATAAACATTAAAAACGCCAAGCAAAAAGTTATTGAAGTATTAGATTCAGGCAAAGCATACAAAAAATTCCAAGAGATTGTAGTTGCCCAAGGCGGTAACAAAAACATCAAGGTAGGTAAAGCAAAATATTCATTTGAAGTAAAGTCAGCTTCTAATGGCAAGATCAGTAGGATTCACAACAAACCCATTGCAAAACTCGCACGTTTATGCGGCGCCCCGAACGACAAGTTAGCTGGCTTATATTTAAGAGTTAAGGTTGGCGACCACATAACCAAAGGCGACATTTTGTTCACTCTTTACGCAGAATCAAGTTCTAAGCTAAACTACGCTGTAAATATGCTAAAAAAGCTAAAAGTTATTGATGTAAACTAATTTATAAATCACAAATTATTTAAAACCAAATAATTTAATTTAGGTCTAGGTGGTAAAAAATGGAATCATTCAACTGCATATTATTATCTTGGCAAGATGTTGTCAACGAAGCAAAAAAAATCTCAGACTTAATTAAGAAAGACGACTTTCATCCAGATGTTGTGGTCGGCATTTCCCGTGGCGGCTTAGTCCCTGCCAGGTTAATTTGCGACTTTTTGCATGTTAAATCCTGTTTCACGTTAAAGGTTGACCACTGGGGATTGACAGCAACGAAAGACGGCGAAGCCAAGTTAACGCATCCATTAAACAAAGATTTAACTGGTTTAAATGTACTGCTTGTAGATGATATCACTGACAGTGGTCAAAGCATTGAACTTGCAAGACAACATTTGGAAGAACTTAACCCTAAATCATTAAAGGTTGCCACGCTTTACACATTAAAAGGCGCCAAACATCATCCAGACTATTACGGCGAAGAACGTGAATGGGCCTGGATGGTTTTTCCATGGAACTATACTGAAGACATGGTAAACATTATTAAAAAAATCAACGAAAAGGAAAACAAAGAGATTAATATTGTTCAATCAGAATTAAAGCAAAACTACAACCTTGATGTAAGCCAAGAAGAAATAAAAGAAATAATTGAACATATTAATTATTTAGACAAGGTCAACAATTGATTACTTCTTTTTATTTTTTGTTTTGGGAAGTTGCATTTTTTCCAGCCTTAAAAGAACTTGTTCCAATCTCAAAATGTTTTTTTCCAGCAAAAATATTCTTCTTAAGGCATAAAGCATCCCTGCCACAGCTCCCAGGTTAACCCAAAGAAGCATTATAATCCATTCATTTGTTGCCATTAAAGCATCACCTCAATTAGTTTAACACATTTACTAGTTTAAATATTTTATTATAAAGATTTAAATAGAATAATTTACTTACTTTCATAT
>RFJO01000007.1 GCA_003694495.1 Candidatus Woesearchaeota archaeon | reverse complement strand
GTCCGTGGCATCTCCATCCGGATCAATGGTGTATTCGCCGTCCGCGGGGGCTTCTCCGAGTTCCGTGCTGTACGCGTTATAGATCGCAAGGCACGAAGGAAGGGTATCGCAAAGATCCCCTATCCCGTCAGAATCCGTATCCAGTTGCGCGGGGTTATATACATCCGGGCAGTTATCGGAAAAGATAGCTCCATCCCCGTCCGGATCGCAACTGCTTGAAAACGCGGCAATAAACAGAACTAAACTGAAGATAGAAAATAATGTAAAAATCTTTGACCAGTATGTGCCAAATGAAGAAGTTGGTAAATATTATACTGCTTGCGATGTTGTGGTTTTGCCTTATATTAGCGCAACTAACTCAGGCATTGTGCAAACCGCATTCGGGTTTAATAAACCGGTTATAGTAACAAATGCAGGAGGGTTGCCTGACGTTGTTATTGATGATGTCACTGGGTATATTGTCCCAACAGAAAATTCTAAAGCTATTGCAAAGGCTGTGATAAAGTTTTATAACAACAGAGATAAAATTAATTTTGAAGAAAACATTGAAAAAGATAAAAAAAGATTTGAGTGGGACAGGTTAGTTGAATTGATTGAATCATTTATGATCTAATTTATTTATATTTAAAATAAGTATACAAAACCCTTAAAACTTCTTTCGGATCTAGGATTGTGTCAACCATGGCTTGGCCAACCAAAGGACAATGGCAGTGGTTGCCGTTAACCCATTGTCTTACCTTCTGTGCACCTTCAGATTTCCAAAGTTTATCAAAATTATAATCAAAATCCCTTATATTACCTAAATTATGCCTGAATGCCTGAACATTGCATGGCCATAAGCCACCCCAAGGATTTAAATGTGCATTAGACATAGCAGCATAACATTTAACTTTCCTTTTTTGATTTTTCTGTACCCAAGCAGCGCGTTCGTAATAAACTACTCTTAACGCCTGGCTTATCCTGCTAAAGGCTCTTTTGCCTTGCATATCTTTTTTTGCTTCTTCCAACAAGAAGTGCGCAACGTCCCAGTATTGATCTCCTGTTGGAGTTACGCCCCGGTTTTGTACAACTGACTTAAAATCGTCAGGGTCTTTGTCGTCTTTGTCAACATTAAAAAGTTCTGCCCTTGTGTCAGCCAGTTCGTGGTAAAAATTGTCAAGTTCCATGTTGTCATGTACCCAGGAAATTATTGAAGGTAGTTTGTGAGCGTTCATTGTGCTAACTGTAGTGCCAGCGTCAAGGTAAAAGTTTGGATAATCTTTCTTAAGCTTTAACAAGCGTTTATGGGTTTCCTGTACTTTTTTAAAATTTCCTTCAACCCCCCTAATTTCGTCATGATCCTTGCCAATGCCGTCAAGAGATAATTTTATTGTTAGCTTAACATTTGAAGGAATTTTTTCAAGAATATCTTTTACTCCATACTCAATGTTTTCAGGAGCTAAGCAGTTTGTAGGAGAATGGATTGCTTTTGCGTTGCAATATCTTACAGCGTATTTACATATATCTCCAATGTCTTCATGACGTAAGAATGGCTCACCTCCACAAATGTTTAGCAAAAACATGTCATCTTCAGTCTTGAAAATCTTCTGTATCTCCCACAATTTCAACTCTTCCTTTTCTTTTTGTGGATTCTTTTGATATAATTCCCATATATTGCAGGTCTTACACCTTGACTGACATTTGTTGGTTATAGAAAAATTTAACACAACAGGGTGCGGAGGATATTTTCTTAACCCCATTATTGCTAGTTTGTAACCAAGCAACCTTGGTGCAAGTGTTTTCATGTATTCAAGCATCATTTTTTTATACCAGAAGCTTTTTTGTATACGTTTAAATATAACTTAGCAACCTTGTCCCATTGAAACTTATCATTAGTCTTTTTTGCATTTTTGCCAAGTTTTTGCTGTAGTTTAGTATCATTTAACAACTTATTTATATTCTTTGCTAATTCTTCTTCATCTCCGCATGGGCTTAATATACCATTTTTATGATCCTTAATAAACTCAGGCACGCCGCCAACCGGACATACAATTATTGGTTTGCCAAATGCCATGCCAACAAATAACGGGCCACTGATTGTTTGCTCTGTATTATTATAGGGAAGAACCATTATGTCTGCAACATCAAAAAACTTGTGCACGTCTCTGTCCTGGACATAATGAGGGTAAACCCTTACATGTTTTTTTAGATTGTATTTGTTAACAATATCATCAATGTATTTCTTGCCTAACCAAAGTTCACCACCAATCAATAATTTTACATTAGGATGCTCTTTTATTACCATAGGTAAAGTATTTAACAAGTGATGAAGACCTTTATATCTTCTGATATATCCAAAAAATAAAATTATTTTGTCATCTTTCTTGAAATGAAAAAACTTTTTCAATTCAGCTTTAGTTTCTTTGCTCCATTTTGTGAAATAACCGAATGTGCCATGATGTATTACGTGGACATTGTCTGGACGCTTGCCATAATCCTTTATCAACCTTTGACGGTTTTGTTCTGCATGAACTACAAAATGATCAACCAGTTCAAACGTCTTCACAGTAAGTTTATGATCCAACACATTGGGCTCATGCGGTTCTATATTATGACAAGTCATGACCACTGGTTTTTTATCGCGTATTTGGTTTAATTTAAGAACTGTATAGTACAATGGCGCCATTTGCGGAGTGAACCAATGTATATGAATAATGTCGCCTTCTCTCAAAATATCATAAGCTTTAAACCAAGATAATGGAGAAAACCATTTTATAATTCTAGGGCATTTAACATTAAACTGTATGCCGTGACGGTTTTTCTTTGGCTGGACGCCTTTGTAAATTAAACTTGGATAAAGGTTCTTGAAGCCAACCAAATTAAAATCAACCATGCCCTGCATTGCGTTTTCTAATAAAACACAATACTGCATAATGCCGCCTTGATATGGTGGATTGTGTACAATTGCGGATACTTTAATCATTTTTTCCTCCTCCTAAATAAAATTTTTCCAAATAAAACAGCATTAAATCCTCTAACAATTCTTTTTAAATCCGAAAAAGACTTTATAGACTTAACTTGTTTAAAAAAATATGACGGCCTTAAATAGAATTTAGCATGGGCTTTGCTTACAGCATTAAGAAGATATTCTTTGCCAACCTTTGTTTTGAGCAAGGGTTCAGTCATGACACCAAACTTTTCCCAGTTGCCTAAAACATCTTCATAAAATAATTTATTTTTTACTGCGTCAAAATACATCGGAGAACCTGGGTGAGGATAGCATAAAGAAAACTGAACTGAATCAGGGTCAAGCTTTATTGCAAAGTTTATACAATCCTCTATATCTTCCCTTGTTTCCCATGGAAAGCCTATCATGAAATTTAAATGGGCTAAGATTTTCGCTTTTTTTGTTAGTTTAACTGTTTTAATTATTTGTTCAACTTTAAGGTTTTTATTAATCCTGTCTAATGTTTCTTGCGACGATGATTCAGCACCGTAACAAATAAGTTTGCAACCTGATTTTTTTGCCAACCTTAACATTTCTTCATCTACATTATCCATACGCATGCTGCACGACCATTTTATCTTAATTCCCCTTTTTATAATCTCATTAGATAATTCTTTTACCCTTGAAGTTGTTACATTTAAAGTATCATCGTCAAAAAAGATTTCTTTCATACCATATTTTTTAATCAACCACTCAATTTCGTCAACTATATTTTTTATTGACCTTAACCTTAAACGATTCTTAAAATAAACTGTGGGCCAAAGACAATAAGCACAACGTTGAGGACAGCCTCTAGAACCCATAATGAAAGTAAAGGGCTTATCAGTAACATATCCCTCGGTGTACCAAGAGTGTGGTATTAGGTCCCTGTCTGCAAACGGAAGACTGTCTAAATTCTTAATCAATTCTGCATCAGGGTTGTTGACAATTTTACCATTTTTCCTAAAACAAATTCCTTTAATGTCATCTAATGCGGCATCTTTACTTAATGCTTCAATAACATTAACTGTGGTTTGATCCATCTCGCCTTTTATAATTATGTCAATTTTTGAAGATTCCATTGACTGTACTGGGAAGGTTGTAACGTGATAACCCGCAACAATGACTTTTGTTACTGGAAATTCCGATTTTAATTTGTCGATTACAAGCTTGTCATATGAAAAAGTTGGCGTTGCAGATTCTATAAATATTATGTCAGGCTTTAATTCCTTAATTTTTAAGATTGTTTTATTAAGATCATAGTTTTGTATAACTGAATCTATATAACTAACTTCATGACCTTGGTCCCTAACATAAGTTGCACAAGTACATAAAAGGATAGGGTAACGGTTGGTTTTGTCACCACGTTTTCTTGGCCACCTGTTCTGGGACCTTAACCCAAACCCTTCGCCAGGCCATGGCGGGTGCAAAAATAAGACTTTCATAGTCATATAAGTTATAAAATGGCCTTTTATAAGGTTTATGCAAAAAAGCTTATATATTCTTGAATTCGTTAACAACTACATGAATATTAAGAAAATATTTTCATTCCTAATAGTAACAAGCATATTTCTTTATCTGGCATATAGATTAACAAAAACCTGGAACCAATTAAAGTATATGGATTTCAACTTTAATTATTTTTACTTAATACTTGCTATCATAATATTTTGCATATTTTACGTCCTTGAAGGGATAGGTTATCTTATTTTTATAAGATTTGTTAAAAGCAAGGCACCAATAAAAGCTGTATTAAAAGCAAGATATGTGTCAGACCTAGGAAGATATCTGCCAGGGAAGGTTTGGACCTATCTCGGAAGGATATACATCTTAAAAAAATATAACATAACCAAAACACAAGTATTGATTAGCTCAACATTAGAAATGGCATTAATGATATTAGGAGCTATAACTATCTTTTTCACTTCATTATTTTTTTGGGATGCGAACTTAAAACAGTTTAATTACCTTCTTATTTTGATTTTAGTATGCATGTTGATAATAATACACCCAAAAATTTTAAACTATTTAATAAAAATTGGAGAAAAAATATTAAAAAAAGAAGTGGCAAAAATCAACATAAAGTATAATAT
>RFJO01000065.1 GCA_003694495.1 Candidatus Woesearchaeota archaeon | reverse complement strand
GTTGTTTCTTCGCTTGCAGTATCTGTTGTGTCTTCAGTGTCAGTTGTTTCTTCGCTTGCAGTATCTGTTGTGTCTTCAGTGTCGGTTGTTTCTTCGCTTTCTTCAGTTATTTCAGATAAATCGCTTAAGTTGTTTGAATTCCTTAATGTCTTAACGATGTCCCTTAAAATCTTTCTTGCCTCAACTAAGGATTCTTTTGCTTTTCTTATATGTCCTCTTGCTTCTTTTTCTTTTGCTTTGTAATCATAGCTGTCATCAGTATTGTCACGCATTTCTTTGTAGATTGATTTAGCACTATCAAACTCCGCTTTGGCTGATTCGATTTTTTCTTTTAACTCGTTGACTTTATCTTCAACAAGTGATGTATCTTTGCCGTTGGCTTCCATACGTTCAAGAACCTTGTTTAAGTTAACTTCAAGTTGTTTTGCTTGGACAAGAATGCCGGCAAACCTGTCAGAGACAACCAGTCCAGCGTAAGCTTTGCTTTTAACTTTAGATTCTTTCCAAATGGCGTTAAGCTTTTTCACAATATCTACAAAATCTGATTTGGTTTCAGCACTGGAAATATCTTCTTTTATTGCGTTTAACTCTTCAATCTTTTTGTCAAGCCATTCGGTTGCTTTATCAACTTCTTCATCAGTTAAGATCTCGCTTGACTCAATCCTTGATTTGATCTTTTCAAAATGTTCTATTAACATGTCAACGTGGTTGGTTAGCCTTTCTTTCAAGGAATCTCTAATCTCATTTTTTGCCTTTTCACATTCTTCACTAGCAGGTGTGCCTTGGCATGCCTTGTAAAGTTCTTTAGCTTTCTTAAATCTCTCTTTTGCTTTAAGAACTTTGGATTTTGCTAACTTATACTTTTCTTTTGCTTTTTTGTAATTCTCTTTTGCAAGCTTAAATTTTTCTTTGGCAATTTTTTTTCTAACCTTATATTTATTTTTTAACTCTTTCAACTCTCTAACATTTTCTTCACGTAGTTTTTTAAACCTTGCTTTATTTGCAATTCTTTCAGCCTTGTGTGATAATTTGTTTGCCCTAGCTGAGATTGCTTTTGCTTTCTTAAGTAGCTTTAACCTTTTTTCACATAAGTTCCGTGCAACTGCAGGTCTTATGTTAGGCCTAAGCTCTTTTAGCTTGTCTACGCAGACATTGACTCTTTGCGGTTCAGGCGCAGACAGAACTGTGTCTTCTAATTCATCTAATACTGATTCGTCAGAATCAGCTAATGCTGTTGGCACAAGACTAATAAGGAACACTGCCAACACAAGCATTGATGTAATTTTTTTCATTCTTTTGACCTCCGTGAGATTATGTTATGAAAAATTAAAACAAAATTACTTTATAAAGATACTTTCAGAAAAACTTTACAATATACTTTAAAATACTTTATAATGCTTTATAGTAGCAAAATTCTTTAAAAGAAAGGTTTTTATAATTAAAAATTCACTGAACTTATTATGTGGAAAAAATTAATTGTAATGCTTATTTTACTTATTCCACTAGTCTCAGCAGCAAACTTGCATGGTAATGTATATAACTTTGATTTGGAATTAAGCAAAAACGTTAAAATAACTATAGATACGCAACCTGAACAAGTGATCATTTCAAAGGATGGAAGTTATATGTTTAACGTGCCGAAAGGAGATTACCAGCTATATGCCGAAAGTTATGAAGACGGCGAGATTGTGGCGACTGCTAAAGAGAACATATCTGTAATAGATGATGGAGAGTATAGGTTTGACATTGTTTTGTTTCCGTATCTTGAAGATGAAAGTAACCTGTTGAACGAAAATTTTGAGATTGATCCAAAAGAGTTTCAAACTAATGAATCCGTATGGTGGTATGTGTTTACAATATTAATAAGCATACTAGTGATTTTTTTAGGATTAGTTGCAGTAAAGAAAACTAGATTGAGCAATAAAGATAAATTAGAAATTGCAGTGGATTCGATAGAAAACCAGTTTGAGGATGACCTGGAAAAAGTTATAAAAATCCTTGAAGAAAACAACGGCAGGATTACACAAAAAGAGTTAAGGAAAAAACTGGGGTTGTCAGAAGCAAAAGTGAGTTTGATGATAACAGAGCTTCAGCATAAAAATGTAGTAACGAAAATAAAAAAAGGTAGGGCTAACATAATAATAATGAATAAAAACTAATTCTTTTTGAACTTGATTAAATCTCCAATGGTTAGGGTAGAATCGTTTAAATCAAGTTCTTTTTTTTCGTATGCAACATTGGTTTTGTCAATAAGTTTAATGCCTAAAAACTGTTCTAGTTTTTTTGCTAAACTAAATGATGGTTCTAAGTGGCCAGATTCAACTTTTTGTATGACTGATTCTTTTTCTGCAATAAACCTTGCAAGCTCTTCTTGTTTTAGGCCTTTCCTTTCACGTGCTTTCCTTACAAGCAATGAATAATCTTCAACAATGGTTTCAACCTCTTTATCCATTTCGATTTCTTGTTTGATCTCAAGCTTTTTACTAGGCCTTGGGTTTTCAACAGGTTTTTGAATGGCTATCACATTGCCAAACTTAGCGCACCTTGAACAGACAGACAATATGCTGCCTTCAACTATCGCGTCAACAAGCTTTGCTTCAGTTCCGCACATTTCGCATTGGGGCATTGATTTCACCAATCTAATTTATATTGTTGTGGTATATAAATCTTGAGGAAGTTATTTTCATTTTTTGATGAGTGTTGGCTATTTCCGTAAAGGATTTAAACAAGGGTTATTGTATAATATTATTATGAAAACACAGCTATATCTTGTTATAACTTTACTTTTGCTTCTAAATGGTTGTGTTAGCTCAATTGACCCAAACGCAAAATACTACAACTTTAACCTTGTTCTAAATGCAGCAGGTGTCAACAAGGAAGAATTTGTTAGTCATATCAGGCAAAATATCCAGAACACAAACGACCTTTATATTAAAGCAGAGAATTATTTGATACTTGGGAGAGTTACAAATGATACGACGTTGGTTGATGTCGCGAGTGATTATTTTGCAAAGCAAGTTGAGTTTGTGAAAGATCGTGAACAAAAAGCTTTGTTGTATGAAACGCTTGCAAGCTTGCTTGGAAGCAAATATTATCATTTAAGAGCTGCAATTGAATGGAAACTTTTGGATAATAAATTTAGGTATCAACTTAATAAACAACTTGCTATGGGGAAAATGCCGAAGTTGAAGTTTGAAACAAGCGAAGTTAAACAAAATTATTCTTTACTTAAAGAAAATGCAAAAGAGTTGAGGATTGGCAATTCGGATTTTATTTTGACTGACAAGGATAAAATAGTTAGCCAGGTTGACAGGGTGACAAGGGATTGGTTGTCTTATCAAATCCAGGAGCCTAAATCCAATATCTTGTTAAATATATTTTCTGAAGGTTTGACGTATCCCAAATCTGAGCTTTATCCGGAGATTGGGTGGCATGAAGGTGGTAGGGTAAAAGAAATTGTTGCAAAGCTAAAACTTGAAAGGGATGTTGCAACAGGGACAATTGTTGCAAAGAAAGGTGGTAAGTGGTATGCACCTAATGAAGATGGAGTGTTCATGTTTGAAGTGCCGATAGATAAAGTAAGTTATCCTACATTAAGACCGTTCAGTGAAAACCTTGCAATGATTGTAGACACGCACGGGATGAACATGGTTGTTTCCCAGGCTATCAAAAAAAATGCTACAGTGGTTATAGCTTGCTGTGATCATCCAGGTAAGATTAAGGCAGCGAAATATTTAAGCGATAAAGGCGTGAAAGTGATATGTAACACGGACAGGTTTTTGCCGTTGATAATAGGAAGCGGGGCAAACGTTTTGGGTTCTGCACCATTTGAATATGAAAATGATAAAATCTTGTTTGGTGATAGGCCAGTAACATTACATAAGGGTCAAATGGTTGTTGTAACAGATTACGACTCGACAAAGTATGCTCTTTGGTATTATGATACTCCTAAACGTTATTTTGATAAGTTGCAGGAAGTTACTGGGGTTAACTTAAATGTTACTGTGGTTAAGCTGAATGATTTTGGTGAAATGAATAATGTTATAAAAGTGGCTGAAAAAGAAGGTGCAAAAGTTATTGGGGTAAGGGTGTTCAACAGGGATGATTATGAAAATGTTAAAGCCTGGCTGGAAAAAAATATAAATAATAAAGCAATACTTTTCCATTCTGAAGCGTACCCTTACGGGTATATGATTGCAAGAGAGTTTGCAACGCAGACAAGTTTTGATGACATTAACCCAGTGGTATTATGAAAAAGAAAATATTCGGCTTAATTGTTTTGGCTTTACTGCTAAGATTGGTATTGTTGTTTTTAGTTGACAATGTATGGTGGGACGGGGCTGTTTACATAAGCATGGGGAAATATATTTTTTCGTTAGGCAAGTTAGGGTTGTGGGAGCATATAAGGCCTTTAGTTTTGCCGTTAATTTTGGGATTGTTCTGGAAGATTGGATTAAGCCCGCTTTTCTGGGGGAAGTTGTTTGAAATTGGTTGTAGTATGATTATAATATATTTGACATATAAAATAACCAAAAGAGATTATAATGAAAAATCTGCGTTGTATGCAGCCACGATCCTGGCTTTTACACCAGTGTTCTTTTCTTTTGCTTTTAGGATATATACAGAAATTCCTTCAACAATGTTTGCGTTGCTGGCCTTGAATTATAGACAAAAGATTAAAACAGGGGTGTTTTCTGCGTTGGCTTTCCTGACAAAATTTCCACAGGGTATTGTGTTGGTAGTTGTTTCGGCTTTTAATATTAAAAAAATAAAAAAAATAATACTGGGGTTTTCTTTAACAGTCTTGCCTTACCTGTTGTTTAATTATCTTTATTATACAAATCCACTAAAACCGTTTATTGATGGCAAGGAAATAATCAAACATGCAGGGATATGGATATTTGCTAAACCCTGGTGGTTTTATTTTGTAGAAAGTCTCAGGCAAAATGTGCTTTACATATTTGCTGTGGCCGGGTTGTTGGCATTAAAAGGAAAAAGGAAAGATGTTGCAGCTTTACTAATGCTGTTTTTTGCTTATTTTTCTTTATTGCAACATAAAGAGCCAAGGTTTATGATAATCTTTTTACCTTACCTTGCAATCATGGCTGGGGTAGGGTTGGATAAGTTGTTCAAAAGAAAAAATATATTTTTCTTTGTGCTTTTAATATCTTTGATAATTCTGGCCGTAAACTTTTCCGGGTTTGATGATATGTATAAAGGAAGGGAACAGTTTTTTAATTATCTTGACGGAAAACAAGTTAACGGGCCTATTTTAGTATCCCATCCCTATATTGCTTTACATGCAAACAATGTTTCTTTACCGATGTATTTTATGGTGTACGATGAGAACCTTGCGCAGTATTGGATAGATTATATTAAACAAAATTCTTCTAATGTGAGTTATATATTTTTTGATACTTGTGAAGGTGGAACAATCTGTCCTGAGAATGATGAGAAAT
>RFJO01000064.1 GCA_003694495.1 Candidatus Woesearchaeota archaeon | reverse complement strand
GCTATAAAGTCTTATCCCATATTTGCATTGGAGAACTTTTGAAAGATCTCCTTAAAGATTTTGAATATGAGGAGTTTGATAGGTTAAGGTGGATAAGAAATAGCATAAATTACTATGGAGAAAAAGTGGAATTTGAGCAGGGAAAAGAGATTATCAAAAAAATATTTGCAATTAGGAAAAAGATTTTAGATGAATATTTAAAATCTCAAAATCTTTTTGACTAAATATTGCAACTGCATGCTTCGATTCTATGAGGTAAGAGATAAATATTGTTTCAAAATCATAAAAAAGGCATTCTTAAAAATTTTTTCTCTTCCTGAAATATAATGTAGAGTCCAGAAATTATTTCTGAGCTAAAAAAAGCAAAATAGCCTAACTTTGTTCTTTTGCCATCCTTCTGTACTTGCCCCATTTGTCTTCCGGGCTGTACTTGGCAGGCTTAACTGATAAGGTAACAGATTTGCATTTAGGACAAATTTTTTCCATTGAAAATTCCTTACATTTGTTGCAATAATAAATGTGGTTGCTCATTTCTTCTTAAAACTTCCTTTACCGCCTAAAGAATTTAATTTGTCAAGAACAGCTTCAACTATCTTTTTTAACGCGTTTTCGGCAACCTTGTAATCACTAGCCTTGACTATGACTTTATAGTTTGGTGCGCCAAGATAAATTAAGCTGGCTTTAACGCCTTCTTGTGACGCAACCTTGTCACATTCTTTAAGCGCTTCCTTGATATCATTAATACCTTTAGATGACCTTGAAGTTAACTCAAAAACGCCTTCAACCAATACTTCTGGAGGCTTTATCCTTTCCTTGATGATTTCTACCAATGGCTTAATATACTTAGAAGGTACGTTACATTCTTTTAAGACATCTTCACCTTCTAAAACCACATCCTGAAATGCTTGAAATAAATTATCATAATGCTCAAGGATGGGCAAACCTATCTCTTTGAAAACTTTGTCCTTGTTCAGTTTTAACTTGACTACCAAACTTTCAAGCATTTTCTCAGCTTTCAACTGCTGCTTTATATCTTCATTCTTGCTCTTTCTTGCACCGACAGAAACCCTACGCAGAGATAAGTCAACCTGTTTGCGTTCATGCTTTACACGCAAAACTTTACAAATTAGTTTCCTGCCTTCTGTAACATAATCCCTTATGTTCCTTATACGCCCTGGGGCAACCTCAGAAATGTGAATCATGGCGTCCTGTTTTTCATACTCGTCCAAATCTACAAAAATAGAGTGATAAGATATCTTTTTGACTGTGCAAAGCACTAAATCTCCCTCATCCGGCAGACCTTTCTTTTTAAAATACATCTTAGTTTGTTTAAAATCGGGAGTTATTTATAAAGTTTTGGTTGAATTATTCCAAAACTTCAAGAATTCTAGCTTTAACCTTACTCTTACCACCAGAAGGGTAACATAAGGTGTTGCCACAAACTAAACATTTTACTTCAGTTGAACATTTGCCAAAAACGACTTGCTCATTTTTGCATTCAGTACATCTTAACTTGATAAACTTGCTTTTAGGTTCTTTTAACTCAACCATTTTAACTGTGAGAAACCTCCACTTTCTTTGCTCTGTTACCGATTAAGATTGATGATTTGCCGCACTCTTTGCATTGCAATTTTAAATTAACTTTCTTACTTTTTTTTGCACCGTAACGTTTCCATTTAGTTATGGCACCTCTGGAAAAACTACCTTTGTTACCAGCGCCCCTAAAACCGCCCCTTAACTTGATTCTTCTTTTAGAACCACGCGACATAGGGTGAACTTTATTCTTACCTTGTTGTTTTGCAATAGAGACAGACATCTCTTTCTGGGTTTTACAATGTGAACAGTACTTTTTTACCTTTTTTGGAACTTTCATTTTATTACCTCTGCCTGCTTATTACCAACCAAATGACTGGCAACGTCTTCCGGCAATAATACCTCATCGTTTTTTTTGAATGGACCATAAGTGTTAAGATCCGGGCCGACAAACTCAGGCATGTCAGCTAAAACCTTAACATTAGGTTTCTTGATAACTTCTTTTTCACTACCTCTTTTTAAATCTTTTGGTTTTTTTACCTTGGGAAGCGTACATTTTAATAAATTTTCTAAAATTTCAGAACGAAAACTGTTCAAATTCTCTAACAATTTATTAAACAACGCCTGTTCTTCAGGCAACATTGATGATAAGTCATAGCCTGAGTTGTTCCTTGAAGATAATATTGCCTGCTGGATTATCTTGGTTTCACGTTTTTCATATAAATCCTTGATAATTTTCTTTATGTTCTTTATTTGAATCCTTGTTTTTTCAACCTCAGATGAAGCAAAAATGTTGTCCTTTTTTTCCTGAGACTCAAGTATGGCTTTCTTGTTGTTCAAATACTCCAAAACATCCTGGAAAAAGGTGTCGCTAAGCTTTTGCAACTCTGCGCGCACCTTTTCACGCCTTAATATCTCGTACAAGTTTTCATATGTGATAAGAACGCCTTTTTCTTCCATACAAAAACATAGAAAATAATTCATTTAAATTAATTTCTGTATTTGAGTGATTAATTTAACAACTTGATTAAAGAATTTCCAATTTTTATGCCAAGGCTGCCCTTGCTGCAAGCCTTTTCCGAAAATGAAGAAACTTT
>RFJO01000063.1 GCA_003694495.1 Candidatus Woesearchaeota archaeon | reverse complement strand
AAAAGTAATATTCATTTTTTTTAAAATATTGTACTTAGTTTATAAATTTTTTGTATGATCGGTCATAGACACACCCTCTGTTTAGCTAGCCTATAGACGTTATAGGCTATAATTTTTGTTAAAGGTTCTATTTTTTGCGTATGCCATTTTTTGCTACATAATACTCTACCGAACAACTTTTTTATCACAAAGAAAACCGATTCAATTTTACTTCTTTGATGATATTTCTTTTTGCTATAACCCATTCTCAATTTCTTTCTATATTTACCTCGTGTTCTATACTTTTTGCTTGTGTATTTTCTTGGCGAAATAATACACTCGGCCCCAATCACCTCATGACAGAATTCGTTGTTTCTTTCTGAATTATAACCTTTCTGCAACTACAATCTTAATTGGTTTTGCCTTTGCTGTTTTCTTTACAAGACCCTTAAAATCAATAGTATCACTTGCTTTACTCTTTCTAATTTTTACAGCTGTAACAAGCTGAGTCTGTGTATCTATTGCTGCACTTAACTTCACGTTTTTTCGTATTTTAGCCGTTTCCCCTAGCTCTTTATGGTAATGATAGCTTCCATCTTCTATGTGCAAACCAGTCGCATCAATTGCTAATTTCAAATATTTTTTCTTGATATTTTTGCTTGTGTTTTCAAGCAAATAATAAAGTATTTTTGCATTCATTGTTTTATTGAATCCTTTTAAACTACTTGGACTTGGAACTCTTCATAAACCAATTAATTGGATTACACGAGGTCTTGTTTTTAGATCATCAATAAGTGTATCATAGCTACATTTTAATTTCTGTTTAAGAATAAGCAGAAGCATTAATTGATGCTGTGTAAAATCTTTTCTTGAGAAGTTGTTTGAATATAGTGGAATACACTTACAAAGTTCTAAAGCGACATACACAAAATTCATAAATACTGAGTCTTTTACATCCATTATGGGGTTTACCTCCTTGGTTTTCTGTCCAATTAAAACTAAGGGAGAACCCCTATATAAATAAAATTCAAAGGGTCTGTCTATGGCCATTATTCCACAATCTTTTTAAACTTTCTTTTAATCCTTTAACAGAATGAAAGTTGTACTTATTTCCACATCTACTTACCCTTCAGACCAGGGTTTGCGTACAGTTTCTTCATGTTTAAAGCGCGCTGGTCATAATGTTAAAATGATATTTTTGCCAGCACCAGAAGATTACCACATGAAATACCCTTCAACGGCAGTTGACCAGATTGTTGAGGTTTGCAAGGATGCTGGGCTTATAGGCATATCATCTTTTGCTTCAACTTCTGTCCGTGCAAACGATATAATAGAAAAACTTAAGCCGTTAAACATTCCTATTGTTTGGGGCGGTCCTCATGCTACAATTTCTCCTGACAGGTGTATAAAACATGTTGACATAGTTTGTCTAGGTGAAGGCGAGGAAGCTGCAGTAGAGTTGGCCAACAAGCTTGATAAGAAAGAGGACATAACTTCCATTGAAAATTTATGGGTTAGGCACAACGGCATTATCCATAAGAACGATTTACGCCACATGCCGTCTTCTTTAGACCACCTTGCCCCACCAGATTACGATTTAGAAGATCATTATATCCTTAAGAAAGGCAAGCTTGTTCCGTTTGAAGAGAAAGACTTAAACGGCATGATTTTTTTCATGACAACCCGTGGCTGTCCCAACGCATGCACTTATTGCAGCAACCACCGTTACAGGCAGCTTTACTCAGGCAAAGGTAGAATTTTAAGAAGTTATTCTATAGATTATGTTATTACTGAGCTTGTAAGATTAAAGAACAAGTTCAAGTCAGTTGGTGTTTTTGATATAAGGGACGAGACCTTGCTTGTTAGGCCTTTGGAAGAGATAAAATATTTTTCAGACAGGTATAAATCTGAAGTTGGCTTAAGGTTCAAATGTTTAGCAGACCCTCCTTCAGTTAGTGAAGAAAAGCTTAAGCTTTTGGTAGACGCAGGCTTAACTGACATTATTGTAGGGATCCAGTCAGGCAGCGATAACTTAAACTTAAACGTATACAAGCGTTACATTAAACGTGCTCAGGCGTTAAAAGCTGCAAGAATAATAAACAAGTTCAAGGATAAGCTTACTGTAATGTACGACTTCATTACCACAAACCCTTATGAAAAACCGGAAGACGTTTTAGAAAGTATCAAGTTATGCATGGAAATGCCTAAGCCTTACTTTTTGTCTGTAAACAATTTAGTCTTTTTCTTGGGCACGCCATTGTATAACAAGGCAATAGAAGACGGTGTAATCTCAGGCGAAGATGATTCAGCATACGATTTAAACTATTGGGACAGGTTTAAGCATATTAAGTTAAAGAAAAAGAACGCTTACTTAAACCTTGTATTCAACTTAATGCGTGGCGTTGTAACAGAGAGGCGTTACGGTTTAATTCCGGCATGTCTTTTAAAGAAACTTGTCTCTGACAAATATGTTAAGTACAATTTAGAGCACGAAGGTTTTACTTACGCTGTTGGGTACTTGGTACAAGGGTTTGATTTTGTCAGGGAAAATGTTGCCAAACCATTGTACAGGTCATTGCCTACAGACTTTAAAGTTTGGTACGATAAAGTTAGGTATAAGGCTTAACTACGGCTCTGTCCTAAAAGTCTATGAATAGCTTGCCAAGTATGTTATGGCAAGCTAACCGGCCAAATACTTCACTCCTTATTGTCCTTGCAGTTTTAGAGCTCACGCTAGATCCATATTTTCTTTTATAGCTGCTGAATCCCGCTTCAACAAGTTGTCTTCGATTGTATGTTCTTTTTCTGAATAACTTATGCATCTTATTTCTAGCATGGCCCCGCTTAACGTTCTTTTTCTTTGGTATCATTAATAAAATCCCTTGGTTTTCTGCAAAGCGGTATAATTTTTCAATACTATATGCTTTGTCAGCAACACCTATCTTGGGTTTGCTAAGCTCGAGCAATTTTCTTGCATCTTTGCCATCATGTGCTGGCAACACTCTTATTCTTGCCGCAGCAAATTTCTTCTTTTTTGTATCTAAAGCCACGCTAAGTTTTATTGGGATTTTTGGTGATTTCCCGTCGATTCTCCTCAAATAATGATAACTTGGATTTGTCCGACATAACCCTGTGCTATCTAATGCAACTATATAACAATCTCCACAGGTTAACTTCAAGACTTTATCCCAAAATGTTGTACTTAGCTTCTTTGCTGTGTATTGCAATGCAGATTTGCTAGGGCATTTTATACCTAGCATATCCATCATCTTCACTACTCTTCGATATGACAGTTTAGAATAATATTTTATTAGCAAAATATAGAAATGCTCATAAAATTCATACGTCTTGGGGCCAAAATGGTGCAACCACCTTGGCATTCCTAAGCGTTTTAGCAAACGCTTAACTTTTTTAATAAGTTTTACTTCCCTTTTCATTGACTGATACCTCACTTATCAGTCCCCCAATGACCTCAATTGGTCATTGGGTGTTTATCTTTAAAAAGATTTAGGACAGAGCCCTTAACTACATAATTTTTATAAACATATCTTATCTTATCACATTTTAATGAAAATCGCTTTTGTAACCGCATTTTATCGTCCGGCAGTTGACGGCCCTGGCAATGTTATTTGGGAGATAGGTCAACGTTTGGCAAAGCAGGGTCATGATGTTCATGTATTTTGTTCTGATTCGGATAAAAAAAACACAATCAAAGAAAAGGAAGCTGTTGAAGACGGTATCAAAATTCATAGGTTAAACAACTGGTTCATTGCAGCCAACTTTGCCACATTTTTTCCTTCAGTACTAAAAAGGTTATGGAAAGAAGATTTTGACATTATCCATTCTCACGTTTCAGGTCATTCTTACCACTTTTTTTCAGCTTTAATTTCAAGGTTAAAAAAAGTTCCTCATGTTCACACTACCCATTGTTGTTGGACAACTGGTTTTAGGTCAAGGTTTGCTAGGTTATTAGTTTGGCTGGATTACCGGACAGTTTTGCCCTTAAGTTTTCATTGGAGTGACAAGATTATCGCCATAACACCATGGGAGCTAAACCAAATTACAAAATGGGGCGGTAAAAAAGATAAGATTATTGTAATTCCCAACGGCATGGACTCGATTTTGTTTAAGAAGGTAGCCCCTAACAAATTTAAGAAAGATTTAGGTATTCCTAAAGATAAAAAGGTTGTTTTATTCTTTGGTAGGAAAAATCCTGTTAAAGGCGTATCTAATCTTCTTAAAGCCGAACAAGAAATTTTGAAAGAAAGGGAAGATTGTTATTTTGTTTTTGTTGGTCCGGATGAAGGCGAAGAACATTTGATAGAATCTGCCGCAAAAACTAATAATAAGATAATCAACCTTGGCCCGATATATGATAAAACCAAAATTGCAGAGATGTACCAAGGCTCTGACATTTACGTTTTACCATCTTACCGTGAAGGTTTGCCTTTAACTTTATTTGAGGCAATGGCTTCAGGTTTGCCAATCGTTGCAACACCTGTCAACGGCGTCCCGTACGAAATGAAAGACCCTGATAACGGTTTATTAGTTCAATACGGCGACGTAAAAGCATTAAAGGATGCCATTGTAAAGTTATTAGATGATGATGGCTTAAGGCAAAAGATTTCAGCTAACAATATCGAGCATGCAAAAAAGTACGACTGGGACATCATTGCCGAAAAGACATTGGGAGTTTACGAATCCTTATTAAAATAAGTAAAATTTTTATATATCTTTCAAGACCTTTTTTACTATGTACATGAGAGACATCCAGGACCTTGTATTTTTTGACATAGACACCCAGTTTGATTTCATGGAACCAACAGGCAAGCTTTATGTAAAGAATAGTGAGTTAATAAGGCCCAACTTATCAGATTTAACCCAGCATGCTTACTTAAACAACATAAAAGTAATCGGTTCAATCTTTTTATACAACTTTTGGAACTGTTGCAGGCAGGGTCAGCAAAAGATCAATGAAACATATTACCCTCGCTCAACAACAATTCCTGTATATCCAATGGGTGTAACTGATATGGCAAGGGAAATCATTTTTTCCGATGCGGTTTATTTTGAGAAACATAACTTTAACATGTTTAGCAACATTAATACTGGGTTCATTCTAAGTAATTTAAACAAGGTTGTTGTTTATGGTTTGCCAACAGAGTATAGCATAAGGTCAACAGTATTAAAATTAAGAAAACGCGACATTAATGTTTATGTTGTAGAAGACGCTATAATAGGGACAAACGTAAAATCTTCCATGTCTGCTTTGGAAGATATGATTAACGCTGGTGCAAACATTGTTCAAACAAAAGACGTTTTGAAAAAGAATTTTTAGTATTCTTCTCTTATATTTTTTCTATATGATGAGAAAAACTTAAAAAAATCTAACTTTATAAGTACATCTGTATAAGAATTTACACTATTATTTGTATAACCAGTTGGATATTTTCTCACAACATTTTTAACATTATTGTTATTACCGAGATAAAACAACATTGCGCCACTGTTTAAGAGGTTATAAAACAGCATTTCATCATCTTTATGGCTTATCACTGCTATCTCTTCCAACTTTAGGCTTTTTAGTTTAACATACTCATTTATTGTTTCTATAAAACTTGTGTTTGGGTTATATAACGCTACAGTTAACCCGAAATCAATTTTTAGCTCATAAATGTTTCTTTTTATAAAATTACATAAGCCATTATCATCAAACAACTCGTATGGAAATCTTTTAAAACTAAACCCCACACTAGCTTCCCTATCCTCAAAAGACAAATAATCTTCCAGGCCTAATTTTTTAAGTTTCAGTTTAGCATTTTCAATTTGTGCAAAGGTTAGCGGGTTTTTGTAATGCAAAAAGTTTTCATAATTTTCATATTCAGAGTATATTTCGTTATCGACAGGGTTTAAACAGAAACATGCGCCATTTTCAGCAATGATGCCGCTATTCATTCCAAGTTTGTTATGCATATTGATAGTTTTTTGCATGGGTTGGCATGACATTATGCCAATTTTTTGGCCATCTAGTTGTAGGTTTTTTATAACATAAGATAAATAGGTTTCATTAATGTTATCACAATAAATTAAGATTTCCTTTACCATTCTCACTAAATTTTCATATTAAGTTTATAACATTTGTGCAAATTATAGACTAAAAACTACAATAAATTTATAAATTCTGTTATTGTGTCATACTAAGTATTAAAGGTGAAATCATGGAAACAAAAAACGCTCTTATTACCGGCATAACAGGACAAGACGGATCATATTTGGCTGAGTTGTTGTTAGAAAAAGGATATAATGTATACGGTATGGTTAGGAGAAGTTCAACAGACACTCATGAAAGAATTAGGCATATTAAGAACGACATTACCTTGATTGAGGGCGACCTTCTTGACCAGCTTTCATTGTTAAGATGTTTAGAAAAATCTAAGCCACATGAAGTATACAATTTGGCTTCAATGTCGTTTGTTCCAACATCATGGCAGCAACCGTTACTAACAGGCAAGTTTACAGGGCTAGGCGTGACTCAGATGTTGGAAGCGATAAGGCACTGGGGCACGCCAACAAAATATTATCAGGCATCATCTTCAGAAATGTTTGGTCAGGTGCAGGAAGTCCCTCAGCGTGAGACAACTCCCTTTTACCCAAGGAGTCCATACGCTGTTGCAAAAGTTTACGGCCATTGGATAACAGTTAATTATCGTGAAAGCTACAACATGTTTAACGTTTCAGGTATACTTTTCAACCATGAAAGTCCTAGGCGAGGATTAGAGTTTGTCACTAGGAAAATTAGTAACGCTGTAGCAAGGATTAAATTAGGCAAACAAAAATTTGTTGCTTTAGGTAACTTAGACGCCAAGCGCGACTGGGGTTATGCAAAAGATTATGTTGAAATGATGTGGCTAATGCTTCAACAGAAAGTCCCTGAAGACTTTGTTATAGCCACAGGCGAAACTCATACTGTAAAAGAATTCGTGCAAGAAGCTTTCAAATGTATCGACATCGACAACTGGCAGGATTATGTAAGACAAGATCCAAGGTTCATGCGCCCGGCAGACGTTAATTTACTTATTGGTGACCCGTCTAAAGCCAAACTAAAGTTGGGGTGGGAACCAAAAGTTAAATTTAAAGAGCTTGTAAGGATCATGGTTGAAGCAGACCTAGAGTTTGAAAAACAACGTCAACTATAAAACTGGCAATTTTGTGCAGGTAATTCCCCAAGGACGCCATGGGCGGCGGGGAGAATTATATTTATGAGATATGGAAAGGTGCCTGGCTTGACTTCGAACAACCTCAGTAGTTGATTATGGTCTTATTTGTAATTTTTAACTAAATTTTTTTCAAGTATAAATAAAAACTGTCTTCTATGCAAGGGGAGTCCAAAATTTTATCAACTATAGTTTATTTAAAATATTGTTTAAAGAAAGGACCTACACAAATTATTTAAAACCCAATAAAAGCATTTTT
>RFJO01000062.1 GCA_003694495.1 Candidatus Woesearchaeota archaeon | reverse complement strand
TGTTTCTGAGTTTAAGCTTGCTGAAGATTTAAACATAACTGTCAATCAGATAAGGAACATGCTTTACAGGCTTCACAAGCACAATCTAGTTAGTTTTATTCGTAAGAAAGACAAGAAAAAAGGTTGGTATATTTATTATTGGACATTGAACTTGAATAATACTAAAGACACCCTTTTAAATTACAAAAAACAGCAGCTTGAAGATTTTAAGGCAAGGTTAGAACGTGAGCAGAGTTCAACATTTTATGTTTGTCCTAACAGGTGCAGGCGTTACCCAATTGAAACAGCCATGGAAATGGATTTTAGGTGTGAAGAATGCGGCGAACTTGTTTTAGAACAGAACAATTCAAGGACAATTCTTAACATTAAAGAAAGGATAAAGGAACTTGAGGCAGAGGTTGCAAATGCAGAGATGTTTGAGGCAAAGAAGTTTGCTAAGCATGGCGAACCAAAACGGGTTAGGGCAACAGGTTCAACAAAAGTTGCAAAATCTACAACTAAGAATGTAGCAAAGAAATCTACAACCAAGAAGGTAGCAAAGAAAACTGCTAAGAAGGTAGCAAAGAAGACTGCTAAGAAAGCTGCAAAGAAATCTACAACTAAGAAGGTAGCAAAGAAAACTGCTAAGAAAGTTGCAAAGAAATCTACAACCAAGAAGGTTGCAAAAAAAACTCCAGCTAAGAAAGTTGCAAAGAAATCTACAACTAAGAAGGCAGCAAAGAAAACTTCTGCAAAGAAAGTTGCAAAGAAGAGTTCATTATTAAAAAAAGTTCTTTCAAGAGTTAAGAAATAATATTAAACAAATTGCTAAAAACTTTATACCCGTCTAATGGCGGGATTGGCAGCATATTAAATATAAACAATATCATATTTATTCTTTTAGTCAATGCTAATATAAGAAGCGTTGTTCTGCTATGTTTTTTAGTTGAAAACTTCATATACGCTGCAGCTCCGAGCCAAAGTGCAAGGTTAACCAGCGGTCCTGCAAAAGCTATCCAGAATTGTTGCAGGCTAGTTGCGATTGCAGGGAATTGAACATATGCAGGTGCAAGCACAATAAACGGTGAACCAATTACTTTTAATATTACTCCTAATGCCAGCCCGCTCCAGTACGCTTTAAACACTGAAGGCAAACCTAGTGCAATGCCCATAAACTTGTGCCCAAGTTCATGCAATATTATGGCAGGCGCAGAAATTATTATTGCAAACTTTAGATCATCCCACTCAAAGCCTTTTTTATAAAGCATTTCAATTGGGCTTTTTGGCCTTTGGATATAGCTTGATAGTATGTAACCCACAATTACAGTTACTGCTAATATTCCTATAATTTCGTTTAATGTTATAAAGACCATACCGTTAAGTTATTTTTCATTCTATATAAGCATTTTGAATCATCAACACTTTTATATATCTCTTTGGTTTTTTGATAATTATGATTTGGAAATTTTTCATACCCTTGATATGTTTTTTAGGTTATTTTTTTGGGATAGTTTTAGCAAAGATATCACCTGAAGAGATGGCGCCAGGTAAGAAATATTTTAAAGCTTTTAAAATTATACTGATTTTATTGCTTGGCGCATTAAGCGCATATTATGGGAAATATTTATTGTTCATCATTTTAGGCTTGGTGCTTGGCTATTTTATCCCTGCTTTGTATTTTTATTTAGGCTTGCTTTTAGTTGCAGCCTTTTTATCTTCAAGTGAACTTTTGGTAATGTTTTCTTCGCTTATTTTCATATTTGGCTTGCCTTCTGGTTCCTTGGATGCCAGTAAAAAGAATGGCCTTGCTGAAAAGTTTGTATTAAATTTGATATTATTCTCTTTACCTTTGCTTTTACTTTTAATTGACACGAATGCAAGTTTTCTATACAGTCTTTCATCAGGTTTATTGCTTGGAAGGTTTATCAGAATGTGTGCTAGCAGGGAAGTTTGAAAAAGTTTAAATACTTTTTTCAATTTTAATTTTTACATGGATAGTTCTATAAATAGGGAAGAAGCATACTCTAAATCTTTGTCCTTGTTAAAGAATTGTTCAACAAGGTTTGGTTTTCTTGCATCGCTAGAGAAAAGTGACAATTACAAACGCATCTGGGCAAGAGACAGCATGATAACTTCCCTGGCTGCATTATTGACCGATAGTAAACCTCTTCATCGCCAAGTAAAGTATTCTTTGTTAACCTTATGCAAATATCAACATAAGCACGGCATGATCCCTAGCAATGTTGAGCCTTTTTTTAATAAGGTAAGTTATGGCGGCAGCGCCGGCAGGATAGATTCGTTGTTATGGTTTTTAATCGGTTTTGGCCAGTATGTCAAGCGTACAAATGATAGGAGCATGTTAAAAAGGTGTTATAAAAAGTTCAAGCGTTCATATTCTTTGGTTCACTTATACGAGTTCAATGAGAAAGGTTTCATTTACGTGCCGCAGGGAGGCGACTGGGCTGACCAGTATATAAACGAAGGTTACATTCTTTACGATCAATTGCTTTATTATAAGGCTTTAGAGGAGTTTATTTATGTTAGAAAAAGGCTGGGTAAAGATGTTGATAAGTATGAAAATATTTTGTCAAGTTTAAGAAAAAAGATTTTGGTTAACTATTGGCTTGAGAAACGTCATGCAAATTCAAAATATGTTTACAATAAAGTTCTTTACAAAATTTTCAGTTCAAAAAAGAATTATTCTAAGCCTTATCTTTTACCATACTTCAACCCGTCTGGTTATGGCAACAGGTTTGATGCCTTTGCTAACATATTAGCGTTGCATTTTAATATTTTATCTGATGTAAAGAAGAATTCTTTATTAAATTACATTTCATTAAACTTTTCTTCCAGGACCAAACACCTCATACCTGCATTTTATCCGGTAATAACTTCTAAAGACCGTGAATGGGATGACTTGCGCAACAACTATTTGACTGAATTCCGTAACAAGCCGTACCATTACCACAATGGCGGGCTATGGCCGATGCTCACTGCATTTTACGCGTGTTATTTGTCACATAAAAACAAGCCATCTGCTTTAAAGTACTTAGACGCAATTAACCATGCAAATTCATTGCCCTCAAACTCATGGCACTTCCATGAATATTTATCAGGAAAAAGTTTCCGTGCATTAGGCACAAAATACATGGCATGGAACGCTGCATCGTCTATCATGGCTTATGAATGTATAATAAACAATAAGAGGTTGTTTTTATGAAAGTAATAGCTACAGATTTAGATAGAACTTTAATTCCTAATGGCAAAAACCGTTTATCTAATGGTGCTATGGAATTATTTAAGAAGTTATTAAAAAAAAACAAGGTATCTTTAGTTTATGTCACTGGCAGAAACAAGCGTTTAATTCTTGACGCAATGAAAAGGTATAACTTGCCCAAGCCGTTATACTGCATCTCTTTGGTCGGTGTTGCAATTTACAAGTATTCAAACGGGAAATTAGTTGAAGACTTGGAATGGCAATCTAAGCTGGAAAGATCTTGCTTTTCATGTACAGCATCAAACATAAGATTGGCATTATCTTCTCTTAAATTAAAATCTCAATCTAGTGCATACCTTCACAAGTTCAAGCAGAGTTATTATGTCAACATTGGAGATAAGCACATCCTTAAAAAAGTAAAAGCTTTGTTAAAACGGTTTAAAATTAATGCTGCTGTTGTTTACAGCATAGACACCAAACGCAATGTTGGTTTAATTGACATTCTTCCTCCCAATGCAACAAAAATTAAGGCGTTAAGTTATGTTATAAAGAAGTTAGGGTTAAAAAATTCAGACATGGTTTTTTGTGGCGACTCAGGCAACGATTTGTCAGCTTTAACTTCTGGCATTAAGGCTATCCTGGTTAAGAACGCGCATGAATCAGTTAAACAGGAGTTATTAAAGTTTGGCAACCCTAAAAAATTTTATATTGCGCAAGGAAACTTTTTTGTGAATGGTACTAAATTAAATGGCAACTATGTTTCCGGGATAATTGAAGGCGCTTACCATTTTGGGTTGTTTAAATAGAAAGGCTTATTAATGTTGATAATTCTTTAAATTTCATGGCACTAGGAATCCTAACACCACTTACAGGCGCAGCAATTGCATTGGCATTGGCCAGCATGAAAGTTGTTAAAGAATATGAACGTGGCGTAAAATTCACTTTAGGCAAATATACAGGCACAATGACTCCAGGGTTAAGGTTTGTTGTTCCAGTGATTCAATCATGGCAACGTGTTGACATGCGTGTCAAAGCTGTAGACGTTCCAGACCAGGAAGCAATGACCAAAGACAACATTTCAGTCCGTATAAACGCTGTTATATATTATAAGGTAAAAGAAGCAAACAAGGCAATAATTGAGGTAGAACATTACACTTATGCAGTTTCTCAGCTAGCTCAAACAACTATGCGTAACGTTGCTGGCGAAGTTGAGCTTGATGAATTGTTAAGCCAGCGTGACAAGGTTTCAGAAAAAATCAGGTCAATTGTTGACAAAGCTACAGACCCGTGGGGCATTAAAGTTGAATCTGTCGACTTGAAAGACATTGTTTTGCCAGAGGAAATGAAACGTGTTATTGGCAAACAAGCAGAGGCAGAAAGGGAAAAGCGTTCAGTTATAATCAAAGCTGAGGGCGAGGTTATAGCTGCAAAAAACATGTCCAAGGCTGCTGAAACATTATCCAAGTCAAGCGGCGCATTGCATTTAAGGACATTGCAGACATTAAACGATTTATCTTCAGACCAGTCAAACACGGTAATTTTTGCTGTACCTTTGGAGGTTTTAAGAGCAATTGAGAAGCTTGGCAAAGATTAAAGAAACTTTTTTATTATTTTGTTAACTTCTTCATACTTTTGCGCGATAACATAATGGTGGCCGCCTTTTATTAAGACATGTTCATCTTTAGGCGGTTTTACGATTTCGTCATTTTGAGAATAAATCATTAGCTTATCACAATCAGGGAGGTTAACTTTTGGCACATTCCTTATCATCGTCCATATGATTTTATCAATCTCTTTAATGTTTGCGTTTACAAAACATTTTCTGTGCGTGTTAAGCCTGTTTTTATATTTCCATACTGGCTCATTATCTAACTCTGCTGAAATAAATGTTTTTGGCACATTTCTTGCTACAACATATTTTAGCAGAAAGCTTGGTTTTATCATCAAGGGATGATACGGCGAGTTTATTGTAACAAGTTTTTTAATATTGTTTTGTTCAGCATATTTTAAAGCTATAGTTCCGCCTAAGCTAAATCCCATAACAATTTCATTTTCTACACAAAAATAATTTTTTATTTTTTTCAAGTCGTTAACAAAATCGTCAAGAGTGTATGATTGTTTAGGCAAAGATCTCCCATGTCCTCTAAGATCGTAAGAAATAAGATTATAATCATGTTTAAAGAACTCATACTGGTAATGCCACGAATCTTTATCCATTGCAAGCCCATGGATGAGTATAAGCGGCTGTTTACCATTATTTTCGTATTTGCAATGTAACCCGTCAACAAAACTTTCTAATGCCATGATTGAAGGCGTTCTTGTTTAGTCTATATATGCTTTATGCATTAAATATACCTCATTTTCCTTAACACATCCCTTTGCATTTTATACAACTCCCTTGCTTCTTTAGTTGCCAAGTTAGCTACCAGTACTGGGTTTTGTTCAAGCACTTTTTTGTACAATTCTTCGTTATAATTTTCATGCATTTTTACCATGTTAAATATTTCTTTTATTCTCATTATTATCACCTCATTTTATCAAAGAATTAGTTCGGGTTAAAAAGCTCTTTTCGCACGCATGTCCAGTCCTATTCAACCATTTCACCAAATTTCTTTCCAAATTCATAGCTTTGCTTTAGCACCATCATTCTCCACTTTTCATCATTAGGATAAAATCCTTGCTTAAGCCTTTCTCTATGATGCATAACTCCTCTCACAGATCCATAAAACGTTGCCTGGTTTTCGGCAATAAGCAGGTTTAGCAAACATAAAGCAGAAACAATCTCTGAAAATTTTGAATAAGTTCCAAACTCAATTGTTGCTGTAACTGTTTTCTTCGTTTTGCTATGCTTTTTTGTAAAACTTTCAATTGACGCATTAGTTTTATATTGTTCATCACAGGCATCGCTTTTCAACATTGGCAAAATCCTTTGTAATTGGTTAAACTCTTCAGAACCTTTCTTATGCTCTGTAACTGCAAACAACTTCCCCCACAAGCCAAGCCCTGTATGTATATCAATAAGGTAAAGGTTTTCATAGCCTATTGTATACTCATACAAGATCTTTTTATACAACTTAACTTCATCTTGCACTTCATTTCCGCCATAATACAACCCTTCTTTGTTTTGGTACTGCCCACCTGCGACATCATTAACCAATCTAGGCAAGTTGAATATACTCTTTAACAGAACTCTTATAGAATTCATATAAAACACTGCATCTTCTATATTATCATACCACCTCGGTCGTTTTGGAAGAAGATATTTTTCTAGATTATTGCATTTAGTTTCTACGGGCGCATCATAAAATGCCCTGTTCAGGTCAACGTTGTTTTTGTTAAACCTTCTGTTATTTTTAAACCCGTAAGAGTTTAAGGCATGTATAAACAACCAGCTACAGTTTTTATTTATGATATGCCTAGCAAACATGTTTTGTATTGCGCTTCCTGTATACCCTTCTACTCCGTGCACTCCAGAGACGATTATCGCTAGGTTTTTTTTGTTTTTTGCTTCTAATAAAGCCACATCAGTTCCGTTGCATGTTACTAACTCCATAGATTTCGTAGCCTTCAAAAACTTTTCTCTTGCTTCATAGTATGATTCAGAAAAATATTCATTTATCATTATGGTGGTGTAAAATATATTTGGTTTATAAATATTACTTTAAT
This sequence comes from Candidatus Woesearchaeota archaeon, assembly GCA_003694495.1. Taxonomy (GTDB): domain Archaea; phylum Nanobdellota; class Nanobdellia; order SCGC-AAA011-G17; family GW2011-AR17; genus J104. Next base: position 515 of record RFJO01000062.1, on the reverse strand, counting down.
GCTACTAATTGATAGAACAGTACAAATAACATAAATCCAAGAACAACAGCATCAATTATCAACGCAATGAATTTAACTTTCTTTTTTCTTTTTTCAAACAGGTAGAACAATATTGACAAAAGAGGCATAGCCCATGCAAGCACGAGTGCTATAAGGAACAAAAGTGTTAAGGAATTTGCTGTGATCGTGCCTGTTATACCTTTCATCACAAAAGCAATTGCAACCGTAAAAATTGTTACAACTGCGCTTAGCCCGATCAAGGCTGTTACTAGGCTCCACAATCCATAGTTTTTCATAGTTGTTTGATAGCTTTCTTTCTATAAATATTTTGCCCTTACTATAAAGAAGACAACAAATGCAAGAAGGAAAAACAAAAACCATGCCATAAATGATATTATGAACATTGATTTATAGAAAAATGTTGTCTTATCATCCAGTTTATCTTTTTTTATTGCATACTCAAAAAAAACCCCTGGATGTATAAATTTCTTATTAAACCACCCTTTCCTTTGGAC
>RFJO01000006.1 GCA_003694495.1 Candidatus Woesearchaeota archaeon | reverse complement strand
AGCTACAAGTGTTGCTGAAATTGATTTTGTTGTAAAAGCGCCAGACGGTAAAGAAGTTGAAGAGATAACAAAAAAAGAAATACATAAAGCTTTGAGAGGAAAAGTTGCAGCTGAACAGGCAAAGATGGATATAAAAGATGTGCCAAAAAAACCAGTTTTAACAAAAAGAACACAGTATCAACAAAGGACTGCGCCTGCACAGAATTATCAACGCAGGAACCTACAAAGGACTGCGCCTGTGAAAAGGGAAGAAAAAAGTAAGCTTACAAAGGAACAAAAAGAAAAATTTAAGCAATTACTTGATGACCTTGTAGGGACAAGGGGAGCTTACCTACTTGACGAGAAACTAAATATCTTAGGAAAAGTTCCAACAACTGAACTTGAAAGTACTATAAAAAGCATGAGCACCGGGCTTTTTGCTGTGGTGTTCGATGGAGAGATTACAAAAGAAATAGTGGCAAGAGCGCAAAGAGCTAAAACAAAGTTTGTTGTTGGTATGGAATCAAAGATTAAAGCTAGTGTCCCTGATGTGACAATCTTGACCAGCAAAGATTTTTAATTTTTTTATTTTCAAAACATTTAAAAGTAAGTTTATGCACTAATTGTATTAAAAGTGGCAAAGAAAAAAGAGGTTAGAAGAAAAGTAGAGGTCTCATGGAGACAAATTTTTTCATGGCAAAAAATTCTTATAACTTTAACATTGTTTCTCATTGTAACATTCTTTGCCTATCATTACGGATACCTAAAAAAAACATGCAATGATAATAAGTGCTTTAATGAAGCATTAGACCATTGTACCCCAGCAAAGTATCTTAAGCTGCAAAACTTAAACTATTATAAATATTCAATAATGGGTAAAAGAGGAGATAATTGCCTAATAATAATTGAACTTAAAAAAATGGCTGAAGGTACTGCGCTAGAAAAAAGAACATTGTTTGAAGGAAAAGGTATGGAGTGTAAAATACCTGACAAAGATCTAGAAAAACTAAAGTCAGAAAACTTAGAAGGTGTTTTGAATTATTGTTCCGGGCCGTTAAAAGAAGCCATGTACGAACTGATAATACAAAAACTCTATACTGTAATAATAGCCAACCTTGGCGATATTATCGGGGAAGTTAAATCAACAATATCAGGAGAAACATAAAAATGATGTCAAGCATACCAGCATCCTATAAAGACCTTGATAGAGATGAACTTGACAGGGCAATAATTAGAGCAGCCATAATGGCTGAGCTTGATGCAATAAACATGTATAAAGAAATGGCACAACTTGCAAGAAATAAAGATTTAAGAAAAATTCTGCACGATATTGCAAGGGAAGAAAAAACCCATGTTGGAGAGTTTCAAGCACTGCTTATACATTTAGATGAAGAGCAGTTTAATGAACTTAAAGTAGGACAGAGAGAAGTTGACGAAAAACTTGATATGTAATTCTAAAAAATAGGCAGACACGCCTGCAGATGGAAGCATGCCCCAGCCATGGCGACCCTTAAGCTTTCCTCCACCCTGCTACCCTGAAAGCACCATCACAATTACTTAGGACTGCTCCGTTCAAGGCCTGATCCGGTTCGTAAAAGCAACAGCCAATCAGGACAAGGCTTCAACGTACGGCTTAAGACCATGACTCAAGCATACACCTCTCCACAGGCTTCAGCTCCGCCATATAGCCCGTTTGCGGTAACAACGAGGGGCTAGCCCGCCAGCCTAGTCTGCCCATATTACTTTATCTTAAAGAACTATATAAAGGTTTTTATGACTCTATTTTAATATCAGACTGAATAAGAGAAGAGCCTATGCCTTTACCTAAAGAATATGATGCTTCAAGACTATATTTACCTAAATATTCCAAAAATGAAATTTTGTCTTTTTTCTTAACTAATTTCGCATCTGTAATGTTTGCAAGCTGTAAAGTAATATTCTTAGCAACATCAATATTGCCAAATTCATCAACCAAGTTTAACTCCTTGGCTTCTTTGCCTAAAAACAATTCTGCTGTTCTTATCCTTTTTACTTCATCATCACTTAATTTTCTATTTGCCTTAACATCTTCAATAAAATAATCATGAATAAGGTCTAGTTTCTTCTGCAACATATCTTTTTCATCATCTGTTAAACCCTTAAATGGCGATGCAGCATCTTTATACTTCCCTGCAACAAGCCTTTCATATTCAATATCATGATCCTTAAGGAATCCAGAAAATTGTAAAAATGAACCTCTTACACCAACACTTCCAAGCAAAGATAACTCATCAGCCACAATCTTATCTGAAGAAGATGCTACCCAATATGCACCGGATAATGCTGCGCCTTTAACCAACGCAACAACAGGCTTACCTATTGATTTAATCTTATCCGCTACTTCCTTAGATGCTACAGGCGTACCGCCGTTAGAATCAATTTCTAATATTATTCCTTTAACACTATCATCCTTTGCAGCCTCATCTAAATCATCAATAATATTCTCTTCTGAACTTTTTACAAACAAATTGTTTTCTATACCTATAGGACCTTTAACTTCAATAACAACAATTTTATTGGACAAATCCATGTTATTGAAAAATAAGCCTAATAAAGAGCTTAATAAAAATAAGATGGCAACAAAACCCAGCATTTTCATTAGCTTGCTCAAATTACCCACCCCTTTTCAACTACTTTAGTATTGCTAAACTTTTCAAAATAACGCTGAGTAGATTTACCCAAAAACAACGGCAAAGCATCTATTAACAAAATTAAAGTGCTTAGCTTAGTTATGTTACGCATAAAACACTGGCTGAATGTTAAATTTTTTGCCAATGATCTTACATTGATTTTCATGAAATATTTACCTATACTTTGCGTATATTTATATTCTAAATAAGCCCAGTAAAGAATGCTCAAAAACGCAGAAATGAGCGAGATGAAAAATATTTTGTACATTATAGAAGGGTTAGAATTAAATAATTGCATTAGGTCTTTCACATTATCTGATTGAATGTTGATAAGCTTATTCAAAGGCATGCCGACTGCTATAGACACTATAAAAGCATCTATCAGGTAAGCCAAACCCCTTTTCCAAATTGATGCAGGAACTTCTTTCTGCTTTAACGAAGCTACTTTTGCAGGCATATTGATTCAATAGTTTACATTATATTTAATATTTGTGCTTATGCAAATAATTTGATTATTGATTAAAAGTTTTAATTACAAATAGTTTTTGGTTTTAATTAAATGTTTTAATCGTAATTATTTATTTTATATCCAATATATAGGATTTAAAATATATAGT
>RFJO01000061.1 GCA_003694495.1 Candidatus Woesearchaeota archaeon | reverse complement strand
TTGATGCTGTCACAAAGCAGATATTAGTTGACAAAATATTTCATGCAGACCCTCACCCTGGAAACATATTTCTTTTGAGAAATAATAGGATAGCTTTCTTAGATTTTGGTATAGTTGGTATTATAACAGAAGATATGGAACGTGAAATTGAGGATTTTGTAATAGGAGTAGTGACTAAGGATATTGATTTATTGATAAGGTCAATTATAAGTACTGGATCGATAAGCGAAGACATAGATATGAAATCATTTAAAGCAGATTTAAGCGAGGCGTTGGCTGTTTATTATGGCAGAGATATCAAGCAAATTAACTTAGGTTCTTTGTTCATGACAACGTTTAAAATGGCTCAAAGGTATCATATTAAGTTGCCAATAAACTATACCTTGTTGGGCAAGTCTTTGATTACTCTAGAAGGTATTGGGCATAAATATTTCCCGGAATTCAATTATTTTGAATATATGAAGCCTAAAGTTAAAGATCTTGTAAAAAAGAGGTATGGTGCAAGTTATATCTTAAGTTCAATGAAGGAAACAGCAATAGATTTTAGAGACCTTATAAGGAATTTTCCCAGTGATGTGGCTGCATTAATAAGGGCATTGAAGTATGGTACTAAGATTAAGCTTGACGTTGAACAGGATGAAATGAGAATATTTGCAAAGGAGTTGGATAAGTCGTCAAATAGGGTTACGGCAGGTTTAATACTGGCAGCGTTGATAATGGGCTCATCGTTGCTTACTGCAATGAAAGTGCCGCCAATGATAGGCAATGTGCCGGTTGTGGTATATATTATGTTAATATTTATCATAATAATCTCTATATCATTGATAATTTCAATGTTGAGAGATATAAACGGAGGTGAATTGTAAAAATGGTTGAAAGAGTAAAGAAGGCTTTACTGTTAGGTATCGGTTTGGGAGAAGTGACAAAAGAGAAAGCTGAACAGATTGCAGCAAGGTTGTTAAAAAAAGCAGAAGCAAGTGATAGTGAAGTGAAAAAGTTTGCAATGGATATTCTTCAGAAAGCTGAAGCGAAACAGAAAAAAGTTAAGCAGCAAACAGATAAAGTTGTTCAATCTGTACTAAAACAAACAGAGAAAGAACTTGACAGGCTTACTAAGCTGGTTAAGAGTTTGCAACAACAGCCAGAAAAAGTTGTTAAAAAGCCTAAACCCAAAAAGAAATAATTTTTTTATTTTTTTAAATTAAAAAAAGAAAAAAGTTTAACCGAAAAATCTTCCAGTAAAACTAAATAACCTGCTGAACAAGCCTCCTCTTTTTACTTTACTTTTACCACTACTGCCTGAGCTGGAACTACTTTCGTCTTTTGGTGCGTTATCATTGTTACTTGATTCACCTCTTAAAACATCTCTTGCATGTTCAGCTGCAGGGCTAGAAAGCCTCTTGGTAGCGGATGCTAATATTCCACAATAACTTGGTTTTACTGAATTGGACGCAGATCTTCTAAGCCTTGATGTGTCTGGGCACATCTTGGATTCAAAGTTTTTTAATGCTTGTACTGAATCAGCTGGTGTCTCTAGTTGGGTTATGGCGTTCCTTAATTTGTTGCAATACTTGTCTTTATCTTCAGGCCTGCAGATTTTATCCCTTATTTCAGTTAATGAATCTTTAATTTCAACTGATGCCTTTAACCTAGTTACTGCACGTTTTAGCTTGTTACAGTCATTAACACCAACTGCATTTGACCCAGACCTTCTTAGCCTTGATGTGTCTGGGCATGCTAAGTTTTCAGCTCGTTCAAGGTCTTTTATCCATGAGGGGTATGTTCTCCTTGCAGTAGCCCTTGGAGCTTTTGCAGGGCCAACGCCCTGTGGCATGACTGTAGCTTTGCCTTCTGCAACTGGTTCGGTTGTACAATAACTGCCAACATTTTCTTTGACTTCACAGCTACACTCGTATACTCTCTTTGCAACTTTGCTACCTTGGCAAAAATATTCAACCAAACCTGGGCTTGAACAGTGGTCTTGGTAAAGTTTTCCAAGAGCCTTTACACTGCCAGGAACTTTTGGCTTATCTCCACCATCGTTTTCAGTACAGCCAGCATTAATTTCTTCTACAGGAACAGGTGTTTCTTCATTCATATCTTCACTATGTGCAAAAAGCCAAGCTTCTTTAGCGTTAACATTGTTTACTAGAATATGGAACTCATTTGCAGATGAGATGTGTATAGCGTTCACTTCTTCATAACCTTGGCCTAACGCATCACTAAAATCAGCTGAAGTGTCTAATTCTGCGGTCATAACTTCACTTGCACTGTTTTCTAAATTAACTTTATCCATATTAGCATTTGATTCAGGTGATTGAACTGTTAGGCCCAACCCATTTACGCTATAATCAGATGATTGTAGAGTAACGTCTGCATTGCCCGTGGCAACGTCAGTAACCTCACCTGATTCTTCGGTGTTGGCATTTAAGCCTAAAGCATTAACCCTAGAATCTGAGCCAAGGCCCCAGTTTGTAAATAAGACGTTTAATGTGTTACCTGGTTGTGCAAAACTAACACCTAAAGTTTCTTGACCGTTTAGCATACTGTTATTTATGTAAACAGCACTAAATGTTGAACTGTTTATAACTTGTACACCTGGCCAGCCGCCTGTGTCAGTGTCATATGTGCCTGCGAGTTCTACTTTATTTGAGTCTGAGTTTTTGTACAGCACATCAACCTTTAGTGCAGATACACTAAAGCTTAGCAATAACATCATTAATATAGAAAAAATAGCTATTTTTTGTTTCATTATTTAAAACCTCCTTTTTTGTTACTTAATACAAAGTATATTTT
>RFJO01000060.1 GCA_003694495.1 Candidatus Woesearchaeota archaeon | reverse complement strand
GAATAAGACAACGAAAAGTTTATATATAACATATCTTTTTCAATGCTATAACGGTGTAGAAGAAGATTGATTGGTGATATCTTCTTTCTAAAAATAATCAACTCCAATCATATTCACAAAATATCAAAATGCTGCAAGTGTGGCGTTTAATAAGTGAGTGCTTAGATTGAATAATTAAGCATGATGTATGAGTAGATAGCGAAATTTTTTGATAGTGGCTCCTATATAAAACGCTTATTTCTGAGTAAGCGTACATATGGTGTGAAGTTTCAGTCCATACTTTAATTCCCGTTGATCCTGCGGGAGGTCGCTGCTATTTGGGTTCCACTTAGCCATGCAAGTCTAGGGGGCTCTTCGGAGTCACCGGCGAAATGCTCAGTAACACGTCGATAATTTACCCTTAAGTCTGGGATAACCACGGGAAACTGTGGCTAATACCGGATAGAAAATTGAGGCTGGAATGCGCTTTTTTCGAAAGCTCCGGCGCTTAAGGATAAGTCGGCGGCGGATTAGGCTGTTGGTGAGGTAACGGCTCACCAAACCGAAGATCCGTAGGGGGGATGAGAGTCCTAGCCCCGAGAAGGGCACTGAGATAAGGGCCCTAGCCCTAAGGGGTGCAGCAGGCGGGAAACCTTTACAATACACGCAAGTGTGATAAGGGAACCCAAAGTGCTTGCCTTCGGGTGAGCTTTTGTCAAGCGTAAAAACCTTGACGAATAAGTGGTGGGTAAGACCGGTGCCAGCCGCCGCGGTAACACCGGCGCCACGAGTGGTGACCACGTTTATTGGGCCTAAAGCGTCCGTAGCCGATCTAATAAGTTTCTTGTGAAATCATTAAGCTTAACTTAATGAATGGCAAGAAATACTGTTAGGTTAGGGACCGGGAGGAGGCAGAAGTATTCCTTGGGAAGCGGTAAAATGTTTTAATCCTTGGAAGACTACCTGTGGCGAAGGCGTCTGCCTAGAACGGATCCGACGGTGAGGGACGAAAGCTGGGGGAGCGAACCGGATTAGATACCCGAGTAGTCCTAGCTGTAAACTCTGCGAACTATGTGTTGCATATCTTCAGTGGATATGCAGTGCCGAAGCGAAGGTGTTAAGTTCGCCGCCTGGGAAGTATGGTCGCAAGACTGAAACTTAAAGGAATTGGCGGGGGCGCACTACAAGGAGTGGAGCGTGCGGTTTAATCAGATTCTACACCGTGAACCTCACCAGGAACGACGGCAGGATGAAGGTCAGATTGAAGGTCTTACCTAACACGCCGAGAGGAGGTGCATGGCCGCCGTCAGTTCGTGCCGTAAGGTGTCCAGTTAAGTCTGGCAACGAACAAGACCTATATCTACAGTTGCTAACGAGTCCTCCGGGATGATTGAGCACACTGTAGAGACTGCCTTGGAAACAAGGAGGAAGGCGTAGGCAACGGTAGGTGGTATGCCCCGAATTTCCTGGGCTACACGCGCGCAACAATGGTAGGGACAATGGGCTACAACTCCGAAAGGAGAAGTTAATCCTCGAAACCCTACCTTAGTTCGGATTGAGGGCTGCAATTCGCCCTCATGAAGCTGGAATTCCTAGTAATCGCTTGTCATCAGCGAGCGGTGAATACGTCCCGGTGCCTTGCACACACCGCCCGTCAAACCATTCGAGCAGGGTCTAGGTGAGGCTTAGGTTTTTGCCTAAGACGAATCTAGGTTCAGTAAGAAGGGTTAAGTCGTCACAAGGTAGCCGTAGGGGAACCTGCGGCTGGATCACCTCCTATTATTATAATAAAGCCATTGTCAAAAAACGCTTTTATCTACTCATACATCTATTAATACTGCCCGCATGGGCCAGTAGCTCAGTCCGGTAGAGCACCGCCCTTGCAAGGCGGGGGCCTTGGGTTCGAATCCCAACTGGTCCATATAATATTCATTAAAGACAAATGATACAATGCGCATCTCACTCGCGAGAGGAGGTGTAAGGGTATCATGCCCTGACAAGCAAAAGCTTGCAGGTATGTTAACATGAAAACATGTTCATGATGCCGTGCATAAGCAAGAGTACCAGAATGTTAAATTAGATCCAACGGATCCATTAGGTGGAGGACTTGGCTCAAGACGCTGATGAAGGGCGTGTCAAGCTACGAAATGTTCCGGCGAGGTGCATGAAGCCTTTGAACCGGAAATTCCTGAATGGGACTTCCTGACATTAGTCATCCTGAGAAGGAGAGGAACCTAGGGAATTGAAGCGTCTTAGTACCTAGAGGAAAAGAAATCAATAGAGATGCCGTGAGTAAGGGCGACTGAAAACGGCACAGAGCAAACCGAATCTTTTACAGAAATGTAAAAGAGATGTGGGGTTGTAGGACTTTCTTTTAACCTTAACTTGAAAACTTGAAGTCTTCTGGAACGAAGTGCCATAGAGGGTGATAGCCCCGTAAGGTGATCAAGAAAGGTGTGAAAGTATCCTGAGTAGTGCATCTTGGATATGATGTATGAAGCTGGGAGGCATCAACTTCCAACTCTAAATACGTCTTGAGTCCGATAGCGAACAGTACCGTGAGGGAATGTTGAAAAGAACTCTTGCCAGAGAGTTAAAAGACCCCTAAACCTAATGGTGATAGAGTGATACGGCTTTTCGGAGTTGTATCGTACGTTTCGAATAATGGGCCAGGGAGTGTATCTAAGTGGCGAGGGTAAGAGTGTATAGCTCGCACCCACAGGGAAACCGAGACTCCGCAGTTTACGAGGGAGGAGGTATGAAAGTGCCAATAGTCACTTGGGTACGACCCGAAACCGGTCGATCTAGTCCTGGGTAAGATGAAGCGAAGCATAAGCTTCGTGGAGGTCTGAAGAGTTGCTGTGGGCATACGTTCTTCTAACCTGGGACTAGGGGTGAAAAGCCAATCGAGATCGGTAATAGCTGGTTCCTACCGAATCGGGCCGTAGTCCGGTCTCCGCGGAGATAACTGAGAAGGTAGAGCTACGGATTGGGGAGCTCGGGGGAGAAATCCTTCACTTCCTTGTCCAACTCCAAATGTCTTAGTATCGTAGATGCGGGGAAACAGCGGCACTGGGGTAAGCTTGTGTCGCGAGAGGGGAACAACCCAAACTACAGTTAAGGTCCCAAAGTATTAGTTAAGTGTTAAAGGGTGAACGGTGTTCAACACCATAGACAGCGGGGAGGTTTGCTTAGAAGCAGCAATCCTTTAAAGAAAGCGTAACAGCTCACCTGTCAAGGTCTTGTGCCCGGAAAATGGACGGGGCTAAACTAATCACCGATACTGTAGGCTGCTTTCCTTTGGAAAGTATGCGGTAGGTAGGCGTTCTGTTAGGGTAGAAGTATGAGCGTAAGTTCATATGGACCTTGCAGAAATGAGAATCCTGGCGGTAGTAGGATCTATATAGAGTGAGACTCTCTAATGCCGGAAGGGCTAGGGTTTCTTAGCAATGTAGATCAGCTAAGAGTAAGTTAGTCCTAACCAAAATCGTAACTCGATTTAGGGAAAGGGAAAAAGGTTAAGATTCCTTTACTATCTAAGTACGTGCGGCAACGCAAGGCATATTGTTGACGCATCCGGCTAGGCCGACATTGATCGTCGTCAATGTTAACCAAGATAGGTCTGTGGAGTATCGTAATGATGAGAAACAGAGCAAACTTGGGAATAGCAGGCATTTGTCTGTTCGGCTGAGGCCAGGTGCCCGTGAAAAGACAATATGCAAGGATCTTAGATAACTATACCAAGAACCAGCACTGGTGCCCCTAGGTGAGGAGCCTAAGGCATGAGGGAACAAACTGGCTTAGGGAAATCGACAGATTGGCCCCGTCTCTTCGGTAGAAGGGGTCCCTGCGATCGTATCTGCATAGGTGCGATTACAGGGTGCAATAACTAGGGCGGTCCGACTGTTTAACAAAAACTTAACATCTCGCTAGCCTGCAAAGGTGTGTATGGGATGTGACATCTGCCCAGTGCCTGTACTTCAAACTCCAGTCCAATGGAGCTAAGAGCAGGTAAACGGCGGGAATAACTATAATTCTCTTAAGGTAGCTAAATGCCTTGTCGTTTAAATGACGACCTGCATGAATGGTGTAACGAGATCGCTATTGTCCCAAGCTAGTGTCCCCCGAACACAACATTCTGGTGCAAAGTCCAGAGATCTCCAGTGGGAAGCGAAGACCCCGTAGAACTTTACTGTAGCTTGTTGTTGTGGTGTGAGTTTGGTTGTGCAGCGTAGGTAGGAGTTGCTAAAGCTTGGGCGCTAGCTCAAGTGTAGACGCCGATGAGACACTACCCTTCTGAATTTACATCACTCACTTTGCGTAGGCAAAGGACAGCAGTAGGTGGACAGTTTGCCTGGGGCGGGACCCTGCTGAAAAGGTATCAGTAGGGCCCAAAGGTTGACTCATCCGGTTTAGAAATCCGGAGGAGAGTGCAAGAGCAAAAGTCAGCCTGACTGTGTTCCCAAAAGTACGGAACGCAGGGACGAAAGTCGGGTCTAGCGAACCTCTAAATCCTCATTGATGGGGGTTAGAGATGACAGAAAAGCTATCTCGGGGATAACTGAGTTGTCGCGCCTAAGAGCTCATATCGACGGCGCGGCTTGCTACTTCGATGTCGGCTCATCCTATCCTGGGCGTGCAGAAGCGCCCAAGGGTGGGGGTGTTCACCCATTAAAAGGGTTCGTGAGCTGGGTTAAGAACGTTGTGAGACAGTTTGTATGATATCTACTGGAGATGTTTAAGATCTGAGAGGAAGGACCATTTAGTACGAGAGGAACGGTGGTTCGAGGCCACTGGTCTATCGGTTGTCCGGCAGGGCAGGCCGAGCAGCTACGCCTTACGTCATTAGGGCTGAAAGCATCTAAGCCCGAAGGACCCCTCGAAAAGAGATCTAGAGCACCTGTATAAGACAGGTTTGATGGGACTGGAGTGTAAGTGCCGAGCTTCGGCGAGGTATTCAGCTCGCAGTTTCCAACAGCTCGCAATGGATTTTACATTTTGGTACTCTTGCGCACGGCTTCATTTTTTTCTAATTGTGATTTATTTGACATTAAATATTCACTTCTCAAAAATGTTTATTAAATAGTTGTGGTTTATTTAATCACTAGTGCTTAAATTAAGCATAGGTGAGTAAAATGGATGAACTTGAAAAATTAAGGCAGGACAAAATGAATAATCTTATGAGTCCTAAAGTGAAAATAGACGTAAGCGATGCTAATTTCGATAACGAAGTTCTTGAACAAAGCAAAAAAGTGCCGGTTGTTGTCGACTTCTGGGCGCCGTGGTGTATGCCGTGCCTAATGTTAGCGCCAATAATGGAAAAATTAGCAAAAGAGTATAATGGAAAATTTATACTGGCTAAATTGAATGTGGATGAAAATATGTACAATAGCCAAAGGTTTGGAATATCAGGTATACCTGCAGTGAAAATGTTTAAAGACGGAAATGTAGTGGACGAATTTGTAGGTGCTTTGCCTGAACCTTCAGTAAGAGAATGGCTTGACAAGAACTTGTAAAATGTATGATATAGCTATTATCGGTGCTGGGCCGGCAGGGTTTACTGCTGCAATATATGCAAGAAGATATAGGCTTAAAACCCTAATTATAGGAGAAATATACGGCGGAATGATAAGCGAAGCGCATAAAGTATGTAATTTCCCTACATATGATTCTATTAAGGGTTATGAGCTGACGCAAAAAATGCTGCAACAAGTGCAAAACCTAGGTGCAGAGGTTGTACCGGAAGTTGTTGAAGACATAACAAAAGATAAAGTTTTTACAGTGAAGACTAATAATGCAAAGTACCAAGCAAAAAAAGTTATAATTGCTATCGGAAGCAAGAAGAGGAAGCTAAATGTTCCAGGCGAAACAGAGTTGCTTGGAAAAGGTGTTAGTTATTGCGCAACGTGTGATGCGGCGTTCTTTAATGGGAAAACGGTTGCTGTTATTGGAGGCAGTAACTCGGCTCTGACTGCGGCTTTGCTTTTGGCTGAGTATGCAAACAAAGTTTATTTGATATATAGAAAAGATAACTTTTTTAGAGCTGAACCTGCGTGGGTTGAACAAGTGAATGCTAATGATAAAATCGAAATATTATTTAATACAAATGTCTTAGAAATATTAGGTAAAGAAAAAGTTGAAAGTGTTAAAACTACAAACGGCTTGATTGAGGTAAATGGGGTGTTTGTAGAAATTGGTTCGACGCCTGACGTACGGTTTGTTGAAAAGCTAGGTTTGGAGCATAGAGACGGGTATATTGTTGTGGATAAATTCCAAAAGACAAATGTTGACGGTATTTATGCCGCAGGAGATGCAACAGATAATGTGCTTAAACAAGTGATAACTGCATGTGCAGAGGGTGCCGTGGCGGCTAGTACAGCTTACAAGGAGATGAATAAATGACGTTGAGTTTTTCATGCAAGAAAATTTCTGAAAAAGATTTGTTGTCTTGTGCTTTTGATTTGAATAAAACACAATACAGTCTTCTTGTTTTTTTATTATCTCATGAAAGGTTTTTTTCTGTTCAAGAAATTTCAAACAAGCTGGGTCTTGATAGAACGACTGTGCAGAAAGCTATGAAAATGCTTCTCAACAAGGATCTTGTGCAAAGGGCACAGGAAAATCTTGAAAATGGCGGGTATACTTATTTTTATAAAATAAAAAATAAAAGCGAAATTAAACAAAGGATGAAAAAACTTTCTTTCGAATGGTATAAAGCTGTGGATAAAGCAATAGATAATATGTGAAAAACATTAAAATTTGTATCTAAACCATAGAAAAATTATATTCTAAGTGATTTTATATTTATCAAAATTTTAGATGCGGGGTAAGCAAACATAAAAAGATTTATTAACCACCTTAAAATATATTAACCTTGGTAGGAATGCACCAACTTTCGGCTTACGCTGAGGAAAGTCCGCCCACCATTATCGGTCGCTTATCAAGTTCCAGAAATGGAAGGCAACCGTACAGAAACGACACGGCCTTAAAGATGCTAGGATGCGGTGAAGTGTTTGGCAACAAACATGAGTTAACCCGTTGAGTTGGCTTTAAGGATGCGATGAAACGTGTGCGCCCCGACCGGTGCAAGCATTTTCGCGCTTAGTAGAATGTTGGAAGCCTTGTTGCTTACGCAAAGGCTACAAAAGGCGGCTTATGCATTTCTACCATAATGCTTTTAAATAAATAAGTTATACTAAGAACAGAATGGCAAAAAATAATAGAATATCAATGCCGCAAAGCGGTGGAGGATTAGTAAGGTATTTTGACGAGTTCAAAAGTAAGTTTGAGATTGATCCTAAAGTTGTAATTGGATTGATTGTTGCGGTGATAGTGATAATGTTCTTTTTGCATAAATTTAAACCGTTGGGGTGAAATAAATGTTGCCTGGAATGAATCCAAAAATGCTTAAACAAGCAATGAAGAAGATGGGAGTTAAACAGCAGGAAATTGATGCTTATGAAGTTATAATTAAAACTAATAATGGCGATTATGTTATTAAAAACCCAGAAGTTATGAAAATAAATATGATGGGGCAGGAATCTTTGCAAGTTGTGGGAGATATGCAGTTGGTTGAAAATAAAATTAAAGAGGATGATGTGAAGTTGGTTATGGAACAAACAAATTGTAGTGAAGAAGAAGCCGTAAACATGCTTAAAAAGACTTCAGGTGATATTGCGCAAGCCATCTTGGAACTGACACAATCATAATGCAAGAAATAAAAAAGTTGTTAAATGATGCTAAGTTAAGGATTGATACGGCTGACCATTTAACTTTTGTTACATACCCTCAGGTAAGAGAAGTAAAGATGCTTTACGGAATAACTGAACATTTGAACAACGCAGTGAATTCTTTGATTAGTGCCGTGGTTAAATATGAAATGATGTATAAAAGGCTGCCTTTTATAAAAAATAAAGAACTGGAACTGTTCAAGAACAAATGTGCAACCAAATATGGGTTAAATTATAATGATTTAAGGGTAATCGATGAAATTATAAACATTGTTAAATTTAGAAAAAATGCGCCTGTAGAATTTGTCAGAAAGGATAAATTTGTAATATGCACCGAAAACTATAAAATGAAGGTCATCAACCTACATATGGTGAAAGATTATTTGCAAATGATAAAACGGTTTTCAAACAATGTTTCAAGGGTAATAAAATGATGGAAGAAAACGATTCTGCATTGGAGGAACTTAAAAGAGTTGACCATTTGATTTTTGTAACGTTGAAATATACAAGGACTGTGGATATTATAAGGAATGTAATTAAAAGGCTGCAGTCGTCATTGAATTTTATTATTTTAGACGTGCTTGAATGGGCGCAGAAAAATGGTAAACTTGAACAAGTGCCTAAAGCGCCGTTGTTAAGGTTGCAATATCTGAAGAAACTTTTTCCTGAAGATAAGGAAGTGTTGAAAATAGTTGATTTTTATATGAAAATTAGAGAAATGTTATTGGATGAGTATAAGAAAAAAGAAGAGTACAGGAAAAATGTGGCGATGGTTACAAAGAACTATGAAATAAATATAGATAAACTGCAAAAACTTGCTGATGAAACAAAAGAATATGTTAAATATTTAATGGAGCTTATAAAATGACAAGAGTAATTGCAGTACTTGCAGGGAAGGGTGGAACCGGTAAAACAACCACTTCTATTGCGTTAGGCTCGGCTTTGACATATTTTGGAAAAGATGTGATTATAGTGGATACAAACCTAACAACGCCTAACCTTGGCATACATCTTGGAGTGCCAGTGGTGCCGATAAACTTACATGATGTTTTACAAGGAAAAAACAAAGTTAAGGAAGCTGTTTATGTTCATCCGCAAGGACTGAAGATTGTGCCGGCGTCAATATCTCTTGCAGATTTGCAAAATACTAACCCCAAAAAATTGCCAAAAATTATCAATGAATTAAAAAAACTTAAACCGGATTTTATTTTGCTGGATGGTGCCGCAGGATTGGGGAACGAAGCATATAGGGCGATTGAAGCTGCAGAAGAACTTATCATCGTTACTAACCCTGAAATGCCTGCAATTACTGATGCACTAAAAACAATAACCTTGGCAGAAAAGTGCGGGAAGGATGTGTTAGGAGTGGTGCTTACAAAAACTGAGTCGTTTAATTATGATCTCAACCTTACAAACATTGAAACAATATTGGAAAAGCCTATAATAAGCATAATCCCGCATGATAAAGCCGTAAGGGAAGCATTAGTTATGAAAGATTCTGTAGTGTTTACCCATCCTAAATCAAAACCAGCTATAGCTTACAAAAAATTAGCCGCGTCTCTGACGGGAATGCCGTACCTAGAGGATGTGGAAGAAACAAATGAGAATTTTATAACGAGATTTATAAAGAAGATTTTACACTAACTTCAATCTCACCAAAGTGCTCTTCTTGGTGAAGGTCGATCTTGTCTTGTGTTGCTAAATGTAATAGTGGATATAAAGTTAAAATTTTGTCACGTTTTTCAATTTTGCCTTCAGGTAAAAGCTTTGAATAAGTAATATTTTCTTTTTTCTTAAACAATGAAATAATTTTTTCATACATTGATTTGATTAATACAGTTATGTCAACTTTCTTTTCAGGTATCTCGGGTTTTTCAAAGTTCCATAATCTTTCTTGTCTTAGAATCCTTCTTTTGTTTACTTCTAATGCGCGTTCTAGTGCGCCGATTAAGTCCTTGACAGATATCCTACGTTTTCTGGCTTGAGGAGTTTTTATCGCTAATGCAGGCACATCGAATTTAGGCCTTTCCTGGAATTCCATGAAGTCGTCTAGTTCGTCATAAGTTTCAGGTTGGTGGAAAAGAATGCTGTCAAAATTGGAAATGTCTTCTTCTAAAAGTTTGTTAGACTTTATCTTAACTAATAATGCTGCTGCAAGCAAAACTTTGCCGGATACAAAAAAGTTTGTTTTTTTAAGCTCTTTTACACGTTTTAAATATTCTTGAGTTAAAAGAGAAATGTCAACATCCCAAGGGTTCATTTGTTCAGTTTTTATCAGGTCCATAATAATGGATTGCCAAGTAATCTCGTTCTCTTTTACAATTATGTCTAAAACTTTATCTTGCATGAAAAAATAAGGTTATACGAAATTTATAAACATTATGCTATTTTGGATATAGATTAGTCTGGTCTGTTATAGAAACATTTGTGTAAATGACAGAATTCTTTGCCAGCAATACAATCATTGTCATCTCGACACTCTACACAAACACTGTTATGACAAAATCTTTCAGATGTGGGACAGTCGTTGTCAGTTCTGCAACCAACAGAACTTAACTGAAATGATCCGTAGTTTAAGAAATTAACTGGGCTTGAAATTTCTTCATCCAAAGTAGATTGGCAACCGCCATCAAGTTCACAATTATATATACATTTTCTATTAATACATTCATATGCATTACTGTACCTTTTTTGACAATCGTTATCATTTCTACATTCAAACTTAACTAGTTTCTTTGGCGGTGCGCAACATTGAACACGTAAATAATCTTCACCAGAAAGTTTTATTGCTTTACCATCTTTTATTATATACCTTGATTTGCACATGAACCGCCTGAAGGTCCATTTGCCTTTTATATAACTGTTTGGGTCATTATTTTCATAACAAACCTGCCCGCTTTTTTTGTAATCTCCGTTGTTGAACGTACAGAATCCGCCAATGCTATCACAAGCATTGTTGCCTTTTATGATGCTTCTCTTAATCCTGTCACTAATCTTATTAGAGATTAAAGCTTTGTTTGCTTTGTTGCAAGTGTTTATAGATAACGTGGATTTTACGTCTTTTCTTTTGAATGTTGAACCGCTTGTTGGAATTTTTATCAGTAATGTTTGGCCAGGGTTTGTTACAATCGAAGCTGATAATGTTAAACCATCTAATTCGGGGTTTAATTCTCTTAAATCTTTTATAAACTTGTTTTCTGAAGATTTTTCACAGTTGCCATCACATGAACAAGGGCCGAACTTGTCAATAATGCTCTTCATAGTTTCACCATATTGAACAAGGTAATAAACATAGTTTGGTTCAGACATTAATTCTTTGTCTGTTTTGCTTAACGGCTCTAAAGTGAATATGTTATCATTATAAACAACTTGACCGCCAGTAACATCTTTACCTTGGCCCAAGATGCTTTTGATTATAGGAGAATATTTTATCTTAAGTTCTCTGATAGTTGTGCCTTTTAAATCTATCACGCTAGATGATTGTGAGCCTTGTTTTGAAATCTCTTTAACTTGATTTTTGTCAAAAATAACTTCATACCCTGGGAAGTCTTTGAATTTGTTTGAAAGATAATAAATTATGTCTTGGTTATCTTTAGTCTTTGTAATGCTGCCACCATTTAACAAAAACCTTAATCCTTTGCCGCTAATTACCTTAAAATTGTTATTTAAACCTTTTACAGAAGGTTCTTTTAATAAGACAGCTGTTATTGGGCCGGTGAGGTAAAGTCGTTCTCTGAATTTAGATAATTCTTCATCTTTTGTTGTTGTTTTTTTACAAACATCGCTTGGTGCCTGGTTGGAGTTGTAGCAAAGGAAAAATGTTTGGCTTGTACGGTATGCTAAAACCTCATCGTTCTTGATCCAGTCTAAAACTTTGTTAGAATCAAATATGCCTCCATCAACCCAATAATATTCATTGTCATAATTTGAAATTGATAGGCTTGAAATGAAATGAACAGTTTCCTTTGACTTGGTATAATAAGTTAAACTCATTAAGCCTTCTTTTGATAAATTAATATTATGTTCGTTGCCTTTGGTTTCGATAGATTCTGTACTGCCTGAAGGGATGTTTAAACTGTAAGAATTGGATAAATCATTATAACTTGAAACTTTTTTATTGTTGTTGAATAAAAGGTTTAAATTGCCTTCACAGTTCTTACAATTAATCAGAGACATTTTTTTGCTTTGCAGACAGTTTAAATTTTTTATCTGAGAATCTTGGTCGGCAAAATATCTTACCCCGCACGTGTTTAATCTAAGCCTTGGACTTTCTTTATATGGCAGCTTGCTGAACACTGAAATTGTATATTCGGGGATCTTACATTCATCAGTAACAGTAATCTTGGTTTTGGCTTCGCTTATAACTTTGCGGTTGTTTAAGTTGTTTGGGTTAGATGTTGTTGAAGGGGCACCATAAATCTTTTCTGCGTATAAGTCGGAAAACTCTTGGCCACAAATAGTTATCGTTGGGAAATATGGTTGTTGTTGGACGTATCTTGAACGTGTTCGCAACTTTTCAACAATTTTTTTGTTTTTATCAGTGTAAACAATTTTTCCTGAATTGTCTTTGACAGGTTCAGGCTTGGTTGTTGCTTCAAGGATAACATTGAAGTTGTGTAAAGCGTTTTCATAGTTCTCAAAAGGGTCTATGTCTAAACTTTCAGCGCTTGACTCTGAGATTGGGTTGTCTTCAAAAAATTCGATTGACATGCCGTTGGTTAGCTCAAGGTTGACATTGTTTACCTTGAAAGGTTCAACCTCATTGTCTTTAACATTATAGGCTGAAATTTTTTTAATTATCCCGGCATATTTGCCTTCCTGGGAAACAATGAATTTAGATTTGCCTAGTTTTATGTCAGCGATTTCTTTTTCATTCGTTAAACCGTAACAACATTCTTCAGATGAACATGAACTGCAGTCGATTGTTTTTACTTTTAAACCACAATCATCCTGGCATACAAAAGTGTAATCTTCTAAAACTGTTACGTAACCTTCAGGAGTTTCAATCTGTTCAGCCTTGCCACCAGAAACATCACAACCAGGGCAATCTAATAGGATTCTAGCTTTGCTATTGTCTCTGATAATATCAACGACTTCACTAGCAGAAGCCACTGATGATAAAAGCAATATCATAATTAATATGTTGATATATTTCATATGCTTACCTCGCTTGCGAACATGAAGATGTAAGGTTTGTTATCTAGTTCAGATTCTTTGTCTGTGAGCAAGTAAACAACTTTGTTTGGTTCTAAAGATAATACGTCAATGTCAACGCCAAGGTCTAATAAACTGCTAATGTCTATAGCGAAAGGTTCGGCTAACTCTTTTTCAATTATTTCTTTACTAATGTCATGCAGACGTTTTAGCCTTACACGATAGGCATATTTGTATGGTTTAGTAAGCTTGAACTCTTTACCATCAATTTTTACTGAAATTTTGTAAGTAATAATGAAAGAAACACTGTTGTCGTTAAGTTCTATTTTGGTTTTTGGCGGCTCTTCTTTGATTTCATATTTCTCATAGCCTCTAAAATCAATACAGGTTTCATACATACTGTCAATATAATCGGACATTTCACGAGTAATGACGCTTAACGAAGGTAATGTGTCTCTTCCGTTTGATAGCCCGTAACCAATCGAAATGCCTTGATCTTCAATGTCAATAGATTTTTCAGGGGGTTCGATGAAGCCGCCCTGTAAGCCGCTTAAGATTAAAGCGTCTTTAGTTTGGCTTTGTAAACATTCGTATATGTTGTTGTAAAGAGACTGAACTTCGGGAGCAACCTCAACCTGTTTTGATATAATTTCTTGGCTTTGGCTTTTTGTTAAACTATCTCTGAAGTAGATGCCTAAACCAATAACAGAAATAATTACTATGCCAATGATTATAAAAAGCGTAATTTGACCCCTTTTCATTGATTTTTATTAACTAAACCAGATTTATAAAGTTTATTATTTAAAGAGAATTTATTTTAGTATTATGCAAACTGAATTGTTTTAGTAAATCTTTGCTGAAAATGCTTGCCAAGCTACCCAAAAGCTTTATAAATTAGTTCTATTTTATAATACTTGACTTCTGAACACTTTAGAGGTGTCATAATAATGGAAGATAAAATAAAACATGGAACAACAACCGTAGGAATAGTCTGTAAGGATGGAGTAGTTCTTGCAGCAGACAAAAGAGCAAGCATGGGGCATATGGTCTCAAACAAGAAAGAAAATAAGATTCATCAAGTGGCAAATTATATGGCAATAACCACGGCCGGACTTGTTTCAGATGCGCAACTTTTCACAAGGATAATTAAAGCGCAACTGAGTTTGCTTAAAATAAGAAAAAACAAAGAACCAACCGTGAAAGAAGCAGCTAATATGTTAGCTTCAATGTCGTATGCAAGTATAAGGAGGCCTTCAATGGTGCCAAGCATTGTAGGGTTCTTGTTGGGGGGATATGATAAAACAGGATACCATCTTTATGAAATTGGTGTTGACGGTAGTGTATCTGAAGCTGACGATTTCAAAACAGATGGTTCCGGGGGAAGCTTTGCTTTAGGCGTACTTGAAAATAATTATACAAAAGATATGACAATTGAAGATGGAATAAAGTTGGCAAAAGATGCGTTGAATGTTTCTTTACAAAGAGATGTCTATACGGGAAATGGTGTAGATATTTTTACAGTAAATGAAGAAGGTGTTAAAAAAGTTCAATCCCATAAAATTAACACGGGACTAAAGAACTAATATCTTCTTCTTTTTTTATGATCGGTGAAATAATATGGCAGATATAAAAACAGAAGTATTGAATAATTTACCAAAGGATGCAGAGATATCTATGTGTAATTTTGAAGCAGCTAACATAATATTGTATACTAAAAATAAGGATTTTTTTCTTGATAGCAAAGATGCCATAAAAGATGTGGTTAATTTACTTAAAAAAAGAATAGAGCTTAGGCCGGATCCGTCTATAACATTAGATATGGAACTCGCAAGGGATAAGATTAAGAGTATTGTTCCAGAAGAAGCAAGGTTGTCTGAGATAACTTTTGATCCACAAAGGTCACAAGTTATTATTGAAGCTGAAAAGCCAGGGCTAGCAATTGGGAAGGCTGGGGATGTTTTAAGACAAATCAGAAAAGAAACATT
This sequence comes from Candidatus Woesearchaeota archaeon, assembly GCA_003694495.1. Lineage (GTDB taxonomy): Archaea > Nanobdellota > Nanobdellia > SCGC-AAA011-G17 > GW2011-AR17 > J104. Next base: position 11,729 of record RFJO01000060.1, on the reverse strand, counting down.
TTGGGTGCCGTTGATAAAAAGAACACCGGCCATTAGGTCTAAAATTATTGAAAATATAAGAGGGGTTTTATATGAAAATAGTGATTTTAGAAGGAATTTTCTTGATCAAGTTGGGAAAAGGATATATTCTGGATGGATAAGAGGAAAAAAGGAAGGATGGGTAAGAGTAAGTTGTCTTGGAGCATCTAGACAAGTTGGGAGAAGTTCATTTTTGTTGCAAACACCCGAGTCAAGAATTTTGTTAGATTGCGGGATTAATGTGGCTGCACAAGGGGATGAAATGTTCCCACATTTTGACGCCCCGGAGCTTAAGATAAATGAAATTGATGCAGTGATTGTATCACATGCGCACTTGGACCATTCGGCAATGATACCTCTGCTTTTTAAGTATGGATATAAAGGGCCAGTGTATTGTACTGAGCCGACAAGGGATATTATGGCTTTGTTGGCATTGGATTATATTGGTGTAGGACATGCTGAAGCTGCTAAACCATTATTTTCTGCGTCTGATGTTAAGGAAATGGTTAAGCATACTATATGCTTGGACTATGAGGAAGTGTCGGATATAACCCCCGATGTGAGGCTGACGTTTTATGATGCAGGGCATATCTTAGGTTCAGCAATATCGCATTTGCATATAGGTAACGGGTTGCATAATTTTGTTTATACAGGAGATTTGAATTATGAAACATCTAACTTGTTGTCAGCAGCTAACACAAAGTTTCCAAGAGTAGAAACTATCATGATGGAAAGCACTTATGGTGGTAAAGATGATAATCCGCCTTCAAGAAAAGAATGTGAAAATCAGTTAATATCTATAGTTAAATCTACGCTTGAGAATGGTGGTAAAGTGTTGTTGCCTGTACTTGGTGTAGGAAGGAGTCAAGAGATTCAAATAATCCTTGAAAGAGCAATTAGAGAAGGCTTGATACCTAAAGTGCCAGTTTACATGCAAGGTATAGTGTGGGATGTTACTGCAATACATACAGCATACCCTGACTTTTTTAATAATAGGGTTAAAAGATCAATATTCCACCAAAATAATAACCCGTTCTTGTCAGAGATATTTAAACAAGTAGGTAGCAGGAAAGAAATGCAAACTGTAATCGATTCAGGTGACCCTTGCATAATAATGGCAACTTCTGGTATGATGGTGGGAGGAGCGTCAGTAGAATATTTTAGAGCATTCGCAGAAAACCCTAAGCATAACTTAATAATTACAAACTATGTTGGTCCCGGCTCGTTAGCAAGAAGGTTGCAGGATGGAGAAAAAGAAATTAGTTTTCAAGTTGGAGAAAATAGAACTGAAACAGTTAAAGTTAAGATGGGGATACATACAATAAGCGGGTTTTCAGGGCATTCAAGCAGGTCGCAGTTAATGAATTATATATATAGGCTTGACCCCAAACCAAAAAAAGTGTTGTTAATACATGGAGAAGTTAGCAAGTGTTTAGATCTGGCAAGTTCTATACATAAAGCTAACAGGGTTGAAACAGTGGCACCAAGGAACCTGGATAGCTTAAGGCTTAGATGAGTAAAACTTTTTTAATAAAAGTGCATCAGATTCCATTAAAGGTGATTCGCATATGACGACGCCTTTAATCTTATAGTCTTTCCAGACTTTGCAAAGTTCTCTATAATTCATATCTGATTCTTTTAATGGCAAATGGTTACGTTCGCCTTTTTCTGAATATTCAATCCCAGAAATGTGAATGTGCATGTTTTTAAGCGCTTCTTTGCCAAGCACATTTTCTACTTTGTTTAAGATTTCTTCAAACTCTTTTTTGGTATTAAACTTACCGTTGCTTCTTGCATGTAAATGAGCAAAGTCTATACACGGAAGAATATTTTCGTGCTTGGTTGATAACATAAGAACCTCATCTAAATTGCCGAATGAAGTGGGTTTGCCCATGGTTTCAGGCCTTACATAAATGTTAATACCATCGTCGTCAAGCTTGTTCATTACTTCTAATAAATTCTCAAGGATGTTGTAATATACTTTTTTTGGATCTTGTTTTAAGTAAAATCCTGGGTGAAATGTTATACTGTATGCGCCGGCAAGGTAAGCAACCTTGGCAGTTTGATATATGCGGTTTTGGCTGGCTTGTAATTTTGCTTTATCTTTGGAGTTTAGGTTAATATAATATGGCGCATGCGCAGTTAAGGTAACATTGAACTTTTTTGCAGCATCTTTTACATCAGTTACAGACTTTTCGGTTAAGTAAACAGACCTGACAAAAGCCAGTTCTAAACAACCTAAGCCTAACGTGTGAATTGTTTTAATGCCATTTACAGTCGTAGGTAATGTTGAAGATAATGGTATGCCAGCAGTGCCAAAAAGAAGTTGTTTCATTTTAAATGCCTATGTTATCAATACATCTTTGCATGTTTTCTTCTTTACCGTCAAGCCATAAACCTTCACAAACTGAAGTTGATGACCCGCAAGCGTCAAAGAATTCTTGTGCACGGGTGACGAAGTTTTGGCAAATTGGTTGTTGTTTAAGTTTTCTTGCCAGTAAATCTACACAATCACGCATAGCTGTCGCGCCGCCGCCGTTGACGTCTTTCAGGCTAAAGCATAAGTCTATGTCCTTTTTTATCAGTGCTTGGCATGTTACTTTGTAAATGTCTTTATCTGCATTTAAACAATCGTTGTATTGAGATGAATCTTTTACAACTTCAGCGACGCGAATTATGCAATCGTCTTTTAATCCGGAATTTTTTATTGTTGAACATAAAAATAAGTCTCCTTTTTCAAATGCAACACAACTGATTTTTCTGTCAATGTCGGTAATTGAATCGCATTGTGATTTTTGTAGTTCTAATGGCTCAATGTTGCTGCAACTGGTTAAGACTAATACAAGAAAAATTAAAGGTATGATTTGTTTCATTGTATATTAAAATAATTTTATAATATAAAAATTTAACCTTTGATAACGCCAATTGGCTTAACTTTTGCGACAAGTTTGCCAATACCCAGGTCGTGAGATACCTTTACGACCTCGTCAATGTCTTTGTAAACATCTGGTGCTTCCTCTGAAATGCCTTTAATAGAAGCAGATTTAATTATAATGTTATGCTTTGCCAGTTCTTCTTTAACATTCTCTCCTTTAAACTTTCTTAAAGCTTCATGCCGTGACATTACACGCCCTGCACCGTGCGCAGTTGAGCCAAATGTTAAATCTAATGATGCTTGGCTGCCAACTAAAACGTAAGATGATGTGCCCATAGAACCAGGTAATATTACTGGTTGCCCAATTGATCTGTAGGCTTCAGGTAATTCATTTCTACCTGCAGGAAATGCGCGGGTGGCGCCTTTACGGTGGACATACAATTTTTTTGTTTCGCCGTTAACTTCGTGCTCTTCAATTTTGATAATGTTGTGCGCAACGTCATAAACTAACTTTAATTCTGAATCTGGAAAGATTTTTTTGAATGCTTTAATACAGTTGTGTTGGATTATCTGACGGTTTGCCCAGGCAAAGTTTGCAGCAGAGGACATGGCGCTAAGGTAATCTTTGGCTGTAACAGATGTTGATGGGGCATAGGCTAATTCTTTTTCTGGAAGTTTTGAAACTAACTCAGGGAACTCTTTTTCAATGCGTCTTAAGTAGTCAGAACAAACTTGATGGCCAAGGCCCCTGGAACCACAGTGGATCATTAAGGTAACCTGGCCTTCGTGGTTTATGCCGAAAGCTTTTGCAGTATCCTTGTCAAAAATCTTTTCAACGTATTGAACTTCAAGGAAATGATTGCCAGCGCCTAAAGTGCCTAACTGCTTACGACCTCTTGCTTTAGCTTTAGGTGAAACCTTTGACGCATCAGCAGTTTTCATGTAACCGTTTTCTTCGCAGTGTTCAAAATCATATTCAGTAGCGTAGGAATTTTCAATGCACCATTTAATGCCTTTGTTTAAAACATTGTCCATTTCTTCGTCAGAAAGCTTTAATTTAGATTCTGAACCCACGCCGCAGGGCACGTTGGCAAAAATCTCGTTTAGTAAATCTTTTATGTTTGAATAAACCTCGCCTTTATCTAAGTTGGTAGTTAATAACCTTACTCCGCAGTTTTGATCGTATCCAACGGCACCAGGTGATATGCAACCATTTTCCATGTCAAAAGCTGCAACGCCGCCAATAGGGAAACCGTAACCTTGGTGCGTGTCAGGTAACATAACAAAGTATTTTTGAATTCCGGGTAAATGCGTAGCGTTCATGCCTTGGCTCAAACACTTGTCTTTATTTAAACTATCTAACATCTTTTCGCTAACATATACCCTAACAGGCACGTTCATTCCAGGCGTCTTTTGAATCTCGAAAATGTTTTCTTTTATTTTTTTGATTTCCATTTTAAACATCCACCACAAAAGTTAATTCAATCTCGTTATCCTCTTTTATTTCCATCTCGTTGTATGTCATAGCCTTCACATCGCCGTGAGTGTCATAGTTTGAATAGTTATCGCCAACAAAAACAGCCCTAAGCTGGTAAGTATCATCGATTTTATCTATCTTGATGTGTTCAACCTTGCACCCAATGAAACCCCTTGTATCTATCGCAAAAATTATTTCGTCAATGAAATCGTAAAGTAAGCTGTTTTTTGATTCTGATTCAATTTCAAATATGCCTTTCTCTTTGGGTTTTATTGAATTTATATCTACCATTATGTTGTAAACAGCCAAAGCTGCTTCACCAAAGGCTGTTGCTAGATCTTTTGCAACAACGTGAATTTTTTTGTCTGCCGTATGTGGCAAGTACTTAAATGTCATATTATCCTCCTTATTGTGTCATTATAAAATTTTGTGCCAATTAAATATAAAATCGAATTGCGTTGAGTGAAAAAGTTTGCTTTCTTTAAATTCTTTTTGAATTCTTTTACAGAATTGAAATCTTCAATCTCAATATAATTTTTTCCAAACTCAGGTAACCAATGAGCGTCGCTACCGACAGATTTGAGCTTCCGGTTTGAAATTGCAAAATCTAACGCAAGATTGTTATGAGAGTGGCGTTGTACCCTGGCGTTGAATATTTCTATAATATCGGATTTTTTTGCAATTTCTTTATCATTTAACGAGTTTTTTCTTACATTATCAAATATGTGAGGGATGCAGGCTAACCCTCCTTGCTCGTGGATAAGCTCAATAGTTTCAATTGCTGTTAACTTGGGACGGATATGTTCTGTTAAAAAATAGCCTATGACATGACCATCTAATGTGGATATTTCTTCAGCCAAGATTGGGCAGTTGTATGCAATGTTGCCTTTTATAGTATTGTGGTCAGTTATAATAGGGCATATGCCAGTTCGAAGGCTTTTTTTCTTTAAACTTTTTAAACTAATTAAACTGTCTTTGGAATATCTAGAATGGACGTGTAAGTCTAGTTTCATATTGCAAAATAGTAATGTTTTATTATATAAGTCTTTTGCACTATAATTTTTATAAAATATTATAGTAATCCTTATAAAGAATTTCTTTATCCTTTAATACATATGAACACTATATGGACAGAAAAGTATAGGCCGAAAACATTCGAGGAAGTTAAAGGGCAAAAAGAGATAGTTGAAAGGGCTAAAGCTTTCGTTGAAATGAGAAATATGCCACATTTGTTGTTGGCTGGCCCGGCAGGTGTAGGTAAAACAACCTTGACAGGGGTTATCGTAAGGCAAATGTTCGGTGAAGACTGGAAACAGAATTTTCTTGACCTAAACGCAAGTGATGAAAGGGGTATTGATGTTATAAGAAATACAATAAAGGATTTTGCAAAACTTAAAACAATAGGTAATTATCCATTTAAAATAATACATTTGGATGAGTGTGATTCTTTAACTAAAGAAGCACAACAGGCATTGAGGCGCACAATGGAAAATTATGCGTTATCGACAAGGTTTATATTAAGTGCTAACTTTTCTTCAAAGATAATTGATCCTATACAGTCAAGGTGCACTGTTTTTAGGTTTAAACCTTTGAAAAAAGAAGAAGTTTTTGAAGTGATGGAAAATATTGCAAAAGGAGAAGGGATAAACATAACAGATGATGCAAAAGAAGCATTGTATGAAGTTACAAATGGGGATGTGAGAAGACTGGTTAATGTAATGCAAAGTTCTGCATCAATAAACAAAAACTTTGATAGAGCATTGGTTTATAGCCTTGTATCTGCAGCAAAGCCTGAGGAAATAAGACAAGTGCTGCAAACCGCAATAAACGGAGATTTTATAAATGCAAGAAAGCAATTATTAAATGTTATGCTTGAACATGGCTTGTCTGGCTTGGATGTGGTTAAACAGATACAAAAAGAAATATGGAACCTGGATGTGGATGACTTGAAAAAAGTTAAACTTGTTGACAAGTGTGGGGAAATAGAGTTTAGGATGGTGGAAGGGTCAGATGAATATTTGCAGCTTGAAGCGTTGCTTGCAAATTTTGTACAATGAAGTTGTTTAATTGGTTCAGAAAAAAGAAAGAGGTGGAAGAAGTAGATTTCTTTGAGTTGTCAAAATGGCTCTGGGAAAACTTAAGCGTAATTAAAGATCTAAAGTTGGAATTTACTGAGTTTAACCGGTTGTTAGAAGAAATTAAGTTAGACTTGCAACAACTAAAACAAGTTAATGTGGACGATGCAAGGGTAGAAAAGAAACTTAAGGACTTGGTTAAAGGGAACTTGCCTGCCTATGTTAATGCAGTTGAAATATTCCTAAAAACGATAAAAGTGCCAGAAAAGTTTGATGAAAAGAGTGTTAAGTCTTTTGTAGAGAACTTAGAAAAATCTTTAGATGAGTTTAATAAAAAAACTTTTAGGAATTTTCATATAATACAAAATCTTGTAGGCGATGAGCTTCTAAATGTTGTTAAAAAAATAAAACAGTTGGATGATGTTAAAGCTAAAATCAAAAAAATACAAAAAAGTGGTAAATTAATTTTGTTAGATAAGTTGCAAAATGAACTTGATGATGTGTATAGTTATGTATATGAGAAACATGAACAAAGGTTTGAAAAATTATTAGACCAAAAAAATAGACTTATAGAAAAAGAAAAGAAGTTGTCAAAGCTAAAACATGAGTTGGAAAATAGTAATGATTTCAAGGAATATAACGAAAACCTTGTTAAGCTAGAAAATGTTAAAGCTGAAGTTTATGCAATAGAAAGTTTGCTTAAAGGCGACTTTAGTGTTCTTGCAAGACCCTTAAGATTATTAAACAAAGGAAAAATTGCTGAATCTGCTATTGTAGAAGACCCTGTAAAATTTTTAATTAATGATGTTGACAAAATTCTTGCGTCTTTGGATGGCTTAAGAAAAAACGTTGACAACATTAACATAAAAAACAAAGATAGAGTTGAAGCTGTATTAAGGTCGCTTAATAAAAACACACTGCAACATTATAAAGAGAAAATTTTAAGATTGCAAAACGAACAAAAGAGAATAGAAAAAGAGCTGCAAAATTCTAATTATAAAACAAAAGAAATTAAACTTAAACGTGAAATAGAAGAAGTTTTACATGAAATTGAGTTGCTTGATGAGAAAATATCTAAATTTAAAAAGAAAGATTTAAATTCTATAGTGCAAAATATTAAGCAAATGCTTGAATCGTTGGGGGTTAATATTAAGCTTAAAAATGTGCCTGTGGACTGAAAAGTATGTGCCAAAAGATGTTTCTGAAGTGCAAGGGCAAAATACGGCAATGGAAGTTCTAAAGTCTTATGTAGTTAATTATAAATCCGGTGCAATATTGTTGTATGGGCCAACTGGTTGCGGAAAAACATGTTCAGTGTATGCACTGGCAAGAAGTCTTAATAGCGAAATACTTGAATTGAATGCTTCAGATTTAAGAAACAAAGAGAAAATGGTTAATGTAGTTGGAGCTTCATCTAAACAAATGAGCTTGTTTTCAAAAGGAAAAATTATTCTTATAGATGAAATTGATGCATTAAGTGGTATGAAGGATAGAGGTTGTTTGCAAGCTCTGTCTAAGATAATAAAAGAATCAAGCTGGCCAATAGTAGTTATCGCAGATAACCCATGGGATAAAAAGTTGGCTGATTTAAGAAAAAAATGTAAGCTTGTAGAGTTTAAAACATTAAGTTATTTGTCTGTTGCGAAAGTGCTTAAAAAAATATGTTTAAATGAAAATGTTGATTATGATCAAGCTGTCTTAAATTCGCTTGCAAGGAAAAATGGAGGGGATGTAAGGGCTGCAATAAATGATTTACAAGTCTTAACAATTTTGAATAAAAAGCTTGACAAGTATGATGGTATTGTTGATGATAGGCTGCAAAAATCAAATGTGATTGATGCTTTAAGGATTGTACTAAAAAGCAAGACGCCAGAGAATGTTATAAATGCATTCGATAACCTTGACATGGACCATAATGAAATTATGTTGTGGATAGATGAAAATTTGCCTAAAGAATATACTGCTAATGATTTGGTTAAAGCTTATGAAGTTTTATCAAGAGCAGACGTATTTAATGGAAGAATAAGAAGGTGGCAATATTGGCGTTATATGGTTTATATATATAATCTTTTAACTGTGGGTGTGGCGTTGGCAAAGGAAGAAAGAAATAAAGCTTATGTGCCTTATAAATCAACTACAAGGATTTTGAAACTGTGGCAAGCTAAAATGAAGTATGCAAAGAGAAATTCTATTGCAGAAAAAATTGCAGCAAAAACAAAAGTGTCAAAAGCAAAGGCGTTAAGGGATGTTTTGCCTTATTTGAAAATAATAATTAATAATTCTAAAGAAGTGGCTAATGATCTCGAATTGACCGAAGATGAAATTAAATTTATTATGGGATCCTAAGATAACGGCTGTTTACCAATGACCAGTCAAGTAATGAAAGGATTATGGCCGAGACTATTAAGTAAAATGAAAGGTTTATGCTGATTTTTTTGTTCTTATATGAAGAAATCTCTTTGTATGCTTTATTTAGTTCATTTTTGTTTTCAGCACGGAAATACTTTGCGTTCGTAGAGTTAGCAATCGTCATAAGTGAATCTTCATCTAACTTTAAAGGCAATGTTACGTTGCCTATAATCCCGCCTTCTTTCGTGCCAATGCCTATAGTGTAAACGCTAACTTGGTTAGAGTTTGCATAAGGGATAGCGTTTTCAGGGTCAATGCCAACGTTGCTTTGGCCGTCTGTTAAAAGGATAACAACCTTAGAATTGTCGCTGTCTTTTAACAAGTTTGCAGATGTTACAATTGCTTCACCAATGTCTGTACCGCCAACGTCTAAGATTTCAAGATCATTAATCCTTTCTTTAGCTAAGCTATGATCGGTTGTTGGCTCAAGCTCGATGAAAGCTGTGCCTGCAAATGAAACAATGCCAACCTTGCTTTGCTTTGGTAAATTATTTATAAACTCGATTGCTTCATTTTTGGCTGCAGTTAACCTGTCAGGCTTAAAGTCGTTAGCTAACATGCTTGAACTAGTGTCAATTGCTAAAACAAAATCAAAACTACTTGTTTCGCCTATATAATTATAAACTGTTCCAGCAACGGCAAGAATCATAGAGGATAAAACTAAAATCCTAATTAATAATACCAAAATGTTTTTTGTGACAATTGGTGCTTTAGTTATCCTTGAAAGTGCAGAAAAGTTTGCAAATTTTATAGCCTCGCCTTTTATGTGCCTTAACGTGAAAAAATGCAAAACAATGAGTAGAGGGATAGATAAAAATGCCCATAAGTATTTTGGATATAGGAATGTTATTTCCATCTTAAAGCCCTCTCGTTAAAAAAGTTGATTAGCTTTATTAAAAAGTTTTCGTCTGTTCTCAAGATAAGCAAATCTGAACTGTTCTCTTTAAAAGTTTCTTTGAAATAATCTAACTCCTTTTTTATTTCTTCTTCATATCTTTTCTTAAACCTTTTAGGTTCAATTAACATTTTTTCTCCAGTATAAGGGTCAGAAACAACAATCTGTGAGGAAGATTGAGGCAAAGTTAAGTCAAGAGGATCTCTAACCATGATTCCAATTAAATCGTATTTTGCTGAGCAGATCCTAAAATTGTCTAACCACTCATCGCCAATGTAAATGAAATCAGAGATTATTATGACTAAACTATATTCAGGAATATTTTCAATAATGTATTCTAGTGCTTTGTTAAAATTAAAAGCGCCACCAAAATTGGATGGGTTTGATAAATCGTTTAAAAAAAAGTTAATTACATCAATATTATTCTGAAGGTCAAACCCTGAAATGCTATCTTCGCTGAAGAGAGAATATCCTAGGTTGTCGCCTGATTCAATTACAGTTTGGCCAATTGTAGCGGCAACCTCTGCAGCGTATTCAATTTTTATTTTTTTTGTAGATGTTGTAAGCATGCTTTGGCTAATGTCCATAAGAATGAAGAGGTTAAGGTTTCTCTCTTCAACAAACTGTTTTACTAATAATGTGTCGCTTCTTGCCGAGGCCTTAAAGTCAATCATTGATGCATCATCGTCTGGGGTATAAGCACGATAACCGTCAAACTCTAAACCCCTGCCTTTAAATGTACTTTTATATTTGCCAATTAAAGATGTGGTAACACGGTTTTTTGTAGCTATCTCTAATTCTTTAATAGCTATAGGCTGACTTATTTTTAATTTTCTTGCCATTTTATGGAATATCTATCTTTGATAAGATCTCAGAAATAATGTATTCTGAAGAAACTCTATCGGCTCTAGCTTGATAGTTTAATATTAAACGATGCCGCATGATGTCATAAGCAACATTTTTTACATTTTGTGGGGTGACATATTCTTGACCGTTTAAAACAGCGTCTGCTTTAGCAGCAATGAAAAGGCCAATTTCTCCCCTAGGAGATATACCCCAGTCTATGTACTTGCCGGAACTTATGTTATATTTTTCAGGGAACCTTGTGGCAAAGGCAATTTTTACAATATATTCTTTTATTTTTTCAGTATGTTTTATTTTTTTGGTATACTCTTGCATTTCTAGAATGGTTTTACCACTTACAACCGGCCTTATCTTGAAATCTTCAAACTTTTTTAGAGTCATGTTGTTTTCAATAATATCCATTACTTCTAACTCAGAAGGGTATTCCATTTTTAGCTTAAATAAAAACCTGTCTATTTGTGCTTCTGGTAATGGGTAAACGCCAGAAGATTCAAGAGGGTTATTGTTTGCCATAACAAAAAATGGTCTTTTTAACTTGTAAGTTGTTTTTCCAATTGTAGCTTGCTTTTCTTGCATAGCCTCAAGTAAAGCAGATTGTGTTTTAGGAGGGGAACGATTAATTTCATCAGCTATTATGAAGTTTGAAAAAATGGGCCCCTTGATTACATCAAACCCTTTACCTTTTGTATAAGTTGTCATACCAGTAATGTCGCTCGGTAACAAATCTACAGTAAACTGGATACGGCTAAACGAGCACCCGACACTTGCAGCTAGGCTTCTTATCAATAAAGTTTTAGCTATTCCTGGGACACCCTCAATTAAAACATGACCATTGGCAAGTATGGCCCTAAGTAAGCCGTTTATAACGTCATCTTGGCCGATGACAGCTTTTTTGATTTCGTTTCTTATAGCGTTAAGTTCTTTTAAATACTTTGGCATACCTATTTACAATATTTTTTAATATTTATATTTTGTTATACCCTTATGAAGTGATTACGAATAATTTTTATATGAAAATTTATACTGTAATTGTATGGTTAAAAAAATTTTGAAAGAGATTGTAAAGTCAAAAACAGAGGATGAGTATACGCAAGAAGCTAAAAGGCGGTTAAATAT
>RFJO01000059.1 GCA_003694495.1 Candidatus Woesearchaeota archaeon | reverse complement strand
GTATTATTTGTTAATATTGAGTTATGTGCAGCAGATAAGTAGATTGCATGTTTTCCATTAGTCGTTGCTGATCCCTCATATAAATTACAATTTTTTATAGTTGAATTTATTTGGTCTGTATACACACCATACCCCAATGTCCCGTTAGCCGAATAATTTATCATATAACCTTGGCAGTCCAAAGTAACATTTTCTGCAGTAACATTAAAACATGTTGAATTGGATTTAACGTCAGCATTTAAGATATAAATTTCATTTGCAGTATTAAGCTCTTGGCATGTGTTTATAGAAGTTGAACTAAGCTTTAGCTCATTGGTTGTCATTATTATATCCAACTTAGAATTGTTTTCAGGCAACATAACATCTTCACTAGAATTATCTTCTACAGATGTAGAATTATCTTCATACAGTACAACTTCTTCACTTGAATTATCTTCTACAGATGGAGAATCTTCAAATGTCTCATTCACAACAATCTCTTCAGAGCTTGATTCATCCTCCCCCACAACATTACTATTATCTTCTTTACTAGAATTCTTGTCAATTATTGTACCATTCTCATTTCCCAGACCTATACTTGTATTAAACTCCTCTGTTTCATTTTCTATAGAAAAACTTTCATTTGTTTGATTACCTTCAACTAAACTTGTTTCATTACTCACCACATCCACTTCGCTCCAGTTGGTTAGGTTACTACCCAAGAACTCGCTAAAATCGCTTCCATTGTATACAGAAAGCCCAGTAGTCTTAAAATTTATAGAAATAATAAACAGGATAAATATGTACAACACCATCGCAAACCAAACCCATCTATTATAAATTAGATTACCTCTTTTCCTCATAATAAAAGAATAAATAGTTATTATTTATAAACATTACTTCATTTGTTTTTCTATCCTGCTCAGTCTTTGATCAATATCGTACAATATTTCATTAATCTTTTCCAGGTTATAGCTCTGTAGATAATACTTAGAATTAGTTTTCTTCGGCGGCGAATATACAAAAAACGATGAAAACAGTTTTGTTATAGGCAATATTGAAGAATGTTGCAAGTTAAAATACTTCACGCAAGCCCCCTGGTAACACCCTTTCTTGCACGTAACATAGACATCTTTCACAAACCCGTCTTGGCATGTCCTTTCAACCAGTTCTCCATCAACGCACTGGTCCCAGTACAAGCCGTTAATATCCTGCACATATCCTCTCTTATATTCAGGATTATCTTTCCCCGCATCCGTGTCAACGCAAAGTTCTTCCACGTTAAACCCTTCAGGCAAATCATCCAAAGTTTTGACACCAAAAATTGAAGCATAAGAAAAATTACCCATTAATAATACAAACAAAATCAACACAACTAACTTCTTCATACCTAAACCATTATACTTCTAATCTTAAAAGTTTTTCTATTCTATATCCTGCACAAAAAACTTTGCAAACCTCAAAGTGATTGTTGACAATACAACACTGTACAATATGAAAAGGAAACTCAAGTCCAGCATTTGTTTCATGCTTATAGCATCTTGCGCTGACAACAATCCAGGGGTGCTAAGCTTTGCCAATATTATGAACGCAATCACTGCCACAGCCACGCCTTTAGCCACGTTCAACGACATAAATATTCTTTCTTTCAATGTAAACTCTTTTCTAAAAGCCAACGACACCGAAACAAACCTTAAAACCAAGTATATTGCAAACAACAGCAACGAGTTGAGAAAGAACCATTTATTGTTTGGCAATTTTACCAACAAGCCCAGCATTATAAACACAACTATTGTCAGGAAATTAGTAAATATTTTTACAAACTTTTTCAGGTGCGACTTATGGGTAATCACTGCCCACCCGAACACTATCCCCAAAGCTGTAACAGACAACACACCGTTCCCGCCGATAAACTCTGCCAGGGTATAAGAAATTAACGCCAACGCCACTATTAGCAGAGGCGACACTGTCTCAAGGTACTCTTTCCTCATAAGCCTAAAACTAACTATGCCTAAGACAAACCCTGTCCCAATCCCAGCCATAACGCCTCTTATAAAATACACAATTATGTCCCCTGCATGCAACGACCCTTCAAACCAGTACAATATTATCAATGGAAAGATAACTGTTATTGGCGTATTTATTATTGACTCAAACTCCAGCATTTTTGCAACTTTCACGTCTTTACTGTCAGCGAATATTGACAACACTGCCCCTGGGTCTGTCCCTGACATCATTGCTGAGAACAATAAGCTTATCAAAAACGAGCTTAAAGTAAGCTCGCCGTCAAAGACTAGATGCGTAAACAATGTAAACAATACAAGGTTGACGAACAGGAATATTAACGATAACTTAAGCGCTTTTGGATAAATTGTACCTACATCGCTCAGCTTAAACTTAGAAGTGCTATCAAACACAATCATGACCAATGCAAACACGCCAAAGCTTACAAGGAACTGTTCTTCAAACGACACAATGTTAAGCTGGCCTAACCCTACACCAATCACCAACAGCAACAACAGTTGTGGTATTTTCAATTTAAGCGATAGTATTGATGCAATAACGCCTAACAAAAGCAGCAACGACAACCATGATATGTTAGAAAGGTAAGATACTTCAACCATAATATTTAATTTAACGCCTCTTCTTATATATTTTTTGGCTGAAAAAAATACAATAAAATATTTAAACCACAAGGAAATTCTTTTTGTTTATGAAAGATTTTTTCGTTCAAGACGCAATCAACCAAGGCAAAGGCAACGTAACGCTTCAAGGTTGGGTTTACCGCGAACGTAAATCTAGCAAAGTTGGTTTTATCGTGTTACGCGACTCTACTAACATTATCCAGTGCGTTGTCAAAAAAGATTCAGTTGACGCTAAGAGCTGGAATGTAATGGAGAACTTATCTGTTGAATGTTCAATAAAGATAGCTGGGGAAATTGTTGAAGACTCTCGGGCTCCAACTGGTTACGAAGTGCGGGCAACTACACTTGAACTGGTTGGAGGTTCTGAAGTCTTCCCTATCACCAAAGACCAAAGCAAAGAGTTTCTTGCTGACAACCGTCACTTGTGGCTTCGTTCAAGAAGAATGAACGCAATATTAAAGATAAGAAGCACTGTTTTTGGCGCCATCCACGAATATTTCCGTAACAAAAACTTTTACGAGTTCCAGTCGCCGATTTTTCAGGGCACACAGTGTGAAGGCGGTTCAACTTTGTTCGAGGTAAACTATTTTGGCAAACCTGTTTACCTTGCCCAGACATGGCAACTTTACGCTGAAGCTGGAATCTTCAGCCTTGAAAACATTTATTGCATAGCCCCGTCGTTCCGTGCAGAAAAGTCCCAGACGTCAAGGCATCTTACCGAATACTGGCACGCTGAAGCTGAGATAACGTGGGCAGACTTTAACGACGTTATCAACCTTGGCGAAGGTTTAATCAAGCACGTCATAAAAAATGTTCTTGAAAAAAACAAGCATGATTTAGAGATTCTTAACAGGGACATTGAAAAGCTTAAGCTCAGCCTTGACAACCCTTTCCCGCGTATAACTTACGATGACGCATTAAAGATTTTGGAAGAGAAGAACAACTTAAAAGTAGAATGGGGCAAGGATTTAAGGACAGTTGAAGAAGACGAGCTTGTAAAAAACTTTGACACTTTTGTGATCGTAACCCATTACCCGAAAAAAGTTAAAGCATTTTACATGAAAGAATCGCCATCGAACCCAGACGTTGTCCACGGCTGCGACTTTCTCGCGCCTGAAGGCTACGGCGAGATCATCGGCGGCAGCGAACGTGAACCTGACTTGGAAAAAATCAAGCAACGTCTTATTGAGCAGGGCGAAGACCCTGATGATTATGGATTTTACCTTGACACTAGAAAGTACGGTTCAGTCCCGCACGGCGGTTTCGGCATGGGCGTTGAACGTCTTCTCGCCTGGCTTTGCGCTTCTGGCAACATAAAAGAAGTCATCCCGTTCCCACGCACAATGAGACGTGTTACGCCATAAATTATTTAAATTAACTTCATCTTAACTACATTCTATGAAAGTCTTAATCAAATCAATAGACAACGACTGGCTGGGGTTGGACAACTCTCCGTTCCGCGAACCTTCCGGCGGCCAACCATGCGATTATGGTACATTGATAAGCGACGACTTTGAAGCTGTCGTGTACGATGTTAAAGGCAACAAAGTTAAGGTTAAAGTCACAAAAGGCGTTCCAAAAGTCAACACTGAAGTTATTGCTACAATTGATATGGAAAGAAGGCAAAAACTTACAAGAATGCACACGGCTGAACACATTTTTTTCAAATCATTGCAAACAGTCGTTCCTTCTGTAAAGTTAGACAAAATTTCTTTAGACGTTGAAGAATCCTCAGTTTTCGTTTTCAGTGAAAACTTAACATGGGAAGAGTTAATCCAAGCTGAGACCAAAGTAAGAGAAATCATTAATCAAGACTTAAACATTATTGAGCACATAGTAGCTAAATCCAAGGTCAACCAAGCTTTCCCTCAGCTTCGAATAAAACTTGAAAGGGTTAAGGAGGACAAGGTTAGGGTAATAGAAGTTAAAGCGTTTGATTATTCAGCCTGTTCCGGCACGCATTGTTTGTCTACTAAAGAGGTTAAAGGTTTCCTTGTAACCAAGTTTAACTCTTCAGGCAAAGGGAAGTATGAAATCAAGTTCAAGGTTGACGTAATTGACGACCTTTACAATTTCGCCTCAATTTTAAGAAAATCGTCTTCTATCCTTGAGGTAGAGTATGAAAAGTTTGAATCAACGCTGAAAAACTTAAAAATCAACCTTGAAAAGTATAAAACCATTGCAAGGAACGCCAAGCCTGAATATGTTACTGAAACAATAAACAACGTTCAGTTCAAGCACGGTTTGGCAGAGACAGAAACCAAATCATTAATGAAGTTCATGCAAGAGCTTCTTACTCCCGATTCAGTTGTATGTTTCATAAACAAAACTGATAAAAACAACATCATCCTTTTATCCATTGGCAACAATGTTAATTTAAACGCCAAAGACACATTAGACAAAGTTTACAAGGAGTTTAACGGCAAAGGCGGCGGCAAAGATAAGTTCGCCCAAGGCAGCATATTCACAGATGATTTTGAAAAAGTTTTTGGTTACATAAAAGACATGATAAAATGAAAATTGATAAAAACGTAATGCAAAAGATTGCAAAGAATGCAAGGCTTGAGTTAACCGAAGAAGAGGTTAACGAGTTTCTTCCGCAACTGAACGATGTTTTAGAATACTTTAGCATTTTAAACGAGTTCAAAGAAGACATTGAACCAGCGTTTCACCCTATAAGCATTAAAAACGTTTACCGTGGCGACATTGTTGAACCATCTTTATCGCCATCTGAAGCATTATCCAACGCAAAAAACAAGAAAGACAATTATTTCAAGGGGCCAAAGGTATTAAAATGAACGTTCATGACTATGTTGAAAATGTCAAGTCCGGCAACATTGACGTTGTAGAATACATCGAAAACGTCTTGGAGGAAGCTGAACGCATCAATTCAGCTTACAACTATTACACTACAATCTGTTCAGACCTTGCAATAGGCCTGGCAAAAATGGTTAAAAATAATCCTAAAGGCAAGCTTGCCGGTGTGCCTGTGTCAGTAAAAGATTGCATTTGCGTTAAAGGCGTGGAAACAACTTCATCTTCTGACATCTTGAAAGGCTACAAGCCTGTGTTTCACGCCACCGTGGTGCAAAAACTTATCAACGAAGGCGCCATCATAATCGGCAAAACTGTGCAGGACGAGTTCGGGTTCGGCAGTTTTTCTGTCAATGTAGGTAAAAGTTTCAAGGTTCCGTTAAACCCTGTAGACCCATTACGCAGTTGCGGCGGGAGTTCAGGCGGCGCTGCAGGCGTTGCAGCCAAGTCCAACCTTGTGCATTTATCCTTAGCCGAATCCACTGGCGGCTCGATAGCTTGCCCTTCATCCTTTTGCGGCGTGAACGGTTTCACACCAACTTACGGCAACGTTTCAAGGTACGGCTTGATTGACTACGGTAGCAGTTTGGACAAGATAGGCGTGATAGGTAAAGACTTAAACGGCGTAGAGTTAATGTTTGACGTAATCAAAGGCCATGACGCGAACGATTCAACCAGCATTGAGCACATTAACGAAAAAAAAGAAATAACCAAAGTGGCCGTAATCAAGTCAGCTTTTGATGTGGATGATAAAGTTAAGTCAATAGTAGAAAAAAAACTATCTGACATTGAATATGACGAAATAGAGTTGCCGTTAACAAAAAAATACAGCCTGTCATCTTACTCCATCATAGCCATGGCTGAAGCGTCCACCAACCTTGCAAAGTTTTGCGGCATGCGTTACGGCGCTCAACCTGACATAACCATGCCTTACAACGAACAGTTCACTAAGGTAAGAAGCAACAATTTAGGTAAGGAAACCAAGCGCCGTATCATTATTGGCACGTTTGCAAGAATGTCGGGTTACAGGGACGCGTATTACATCAAAGCGCTTAAAGTCCGTCAGGCCATAATAAACGAGTACAAAAAAACTTTCAAAACTTACGACGCGTTAATTTCGCCCACCATGCCCATCCTGCCGCCGTTACTTAAAAACATCGAAAACCTTAACCCATTAGACATTTACAAAATGGACCAATTAACTGTCGGCGTCAACCTTGCAGGGTTGCCACACTTATCAAGCAACGCTGGTTACTTTGAGGGCTTGCCTGTTGGCATGATGGTGGTTGGCAACCATTTCAACGATAATGCTATATTTGACTACGTGAGGAAAACATGGTAAACAACATCAAAATCGGGTTAGAAATTCATTGCCAGCTTAACACTAAATCTAAACTCTTTTGCGGCTGTGAAAACAAAGCCAACGAAGAACCCAACACTTTAACTTGCCCAGTCTGCCTTGGCCACCCCGGTGCAAAACCAGTGCTAAACAAACAAGCAGTCATGAAAGCGTTAAAGGTTGCTCTAGCCATGAATTGTCAGATTAACCCTGCCATGGTATTCTCCAGGAAAAGCTATTTTTTTCCTGACTTGCCTAACAATTTCCAGGTCACACAATACGAGTTCCCGTTAGCCGGCAAAGGTTTTTTTGACGGCATCACTATAAAAAGGTTGCACATCGAGGAAGATCCTGGCAAGCTTATCCACAAAGCTGGTTATGTTTTAGTGGACTACAATCGTTCAGGCGTGCCGTTGATAGAGATTGTCACTGAACCTGAATTAACTTCTGCTGACAGAGCAAAAGAATTTTTAAGAAACTTAATCTGGACATTAGAGTATTTGGACGTGTACGAACGCGAATCTGAATCATCGTTAAGGTGCGATGTTAACATATCAATCAACAATGGTTCTAGGGTTGAAGTAAAAAACGTTAACGGCATGAACGACGTAAAAAGGGTCATTGAATACGAAGTTGAAAGGCAACAACAGCATCAAGCCGTGCAAGAGACAAGAGGCTGGGACTCTGAAAAAGGCATAACATACCAAATGCGTACAAAAGAAAACGAAGACGATTACGGTTACATCACTGAACCAAACCTGCCAATGTTTGAGATAAGCAATGAACTAATGGACAACATCAAGGTTGACCTTGCTGAGTTGCCGCTAGAGAAGATAAAAAAATATATCAAAGATTTCGGGTTAAGTTTAAACGATGCAGAAGTTATCGCAAGCGACAAAGGCGTAGCCGAACTTTTCGAGAAAGTTTCAATGCATGTCAACCCTGTCAGGGCTGCAAAATGGATCAGACAAGAACTGGTACGTCATTTATCATTAAACAAGGTTAAGCTCAACAACATAACATTTAACTCAAAAGAGTTCATAAAATTGCTAAAACTGTTTTTTGAAAAAAAGATTACTGACAAAGTTGCCAAAGATATAATGAAAAAGCTTATTAAAGATTCATCTTTCAATGTAGAAAAATATATTAAAGATAATTCT
The DNA here is from genome assembly GCA_003694495.1 of Candidatus Woesearchaeota archaeon. GTDB lineage: Archaea > Nanobdellota > Nanobdellia > SCGC-AAA011-G17 > GW2011-AR17 > J104. Next base: position 910 of record RFJO01000059.1, on the reverse strand, counting down.
CTTACAGCTGTGTCAGACGAATCCGAGATCGAATCACTTTGTGACAGCGTTATTTCTTCCAACCCAAAAGCAGTAGAAGATTACAAGTCCGGACAAGAAAATGCGTTAAACTTTTTAATGGGACAGGTTATGAAATTGTCAAAAGGCAAAGCTTCTCCTGATATTGCAAAAGAAATCCTTAAAAGAAAAATTAATAAGTAAACAAAACATACATAAAGTTATGATTGATGATGTTGTAGCGTTACATTTTTCATATTACCGTATTGGTTCTGTCATATTTAAGTTTAAGAGAACTTTCATGTACCGTCCTGGCCCTTCAAACAGGTTGTTAGCTTTCGGCACGTATTTGAGCCATCCGTTCATGAATGAAATTGATAAGATCGGGTTCTATAAAGATTCAAAAGAATTAAATCTATCATATCACAAAAAGCGTTCAAGCCTTGACCACCTTGTAATCACGCACGCTCCAAAGAAAAAGATTAATAATCTTGCCGAAGAAGTTGTTGCAGAAAAAAAGCTGTTAATGGACATTAATACAAGGTACCCCTTAATTTTGCTCGCGTTAAAAGATAACGTTCAAAAAGACGTCATAGAACATTTTGAAATGATTGGGTACGAAGTTTTAAAAATTTGAAATTCACATTAGCTATAATTTCTTCCCCCTCTGCCACGCCATACCTCTCGGCACAAACCTCATCCTAACCTTTTTCCTTGGTTTATGCTCCAACGGCTTTTTTGGCTTTTTGGGTTTGACAAGCAAAGCTGTAAGCAAGGTTGCAAAAATTAGTGTTACTATTATTGCAACAATTATCCATTTCCTGAAATCTTTCTTTGTAACAAAATCATACAACATCTGCGTTTTGGTCTTTTTCTTAACCCTAGAACTAATCATATCCCTGCAACCTTCAAT
>RFJO01000058.1 GCA_003694495.1 Candidatus Woesearchaeota archaeon | reverse complement strand
TTACAAACTCGCATTTTGCATAAGAAGCGTATTCTTCAAGTTCTGTGAAGATCTTAAGCTTATCGTTGATTTTATAATATTCATCCTCTTTTTCCAGATAATTCTTTTTTGTTAATATTGTAATTAAATCATACAATTCAGAAAACTGCACACCTGACTTTGCAAAAAGCTCCGCCGGCTTAAACTTCTTTAATTTCATTGCAATGTTAAATATCCGTGACTGTTGAGGTGAAATGTCTTCAAGGTTTAAGTTAAGTAATGATACACCTTCCATTGTTTCAGTGTCTTTTACAATTTTTGCACTGTTCAAGTCTACAAGAATGTTAAACTCTTTACCATTATCACAAGTTAATTGAACGCACGGAACCAATACTGTTTTAAGTTCAAGTTTATCTTCGCTCATAAGCATTATGTCTTTTTTGGATAATTTCGGCAAAATCACAGGCAATACTTCGCCTTCACTGTCTTCAAACTTTTTCGTTTCCTGCATGAAATCTGTTTGCTCTTCAGCTTTTTCTTCAGAAAAGATTTTGACAGCCTCACCGCCGTGCTTGCTTCTCCTGGGCCTTATGTTGACAAACAACGGCACGTCAACTATACCTGTTACAAGAGCAGTGCCTATAGGAGTGTTTTTAATCTCTTTTTCAACTTCAGCAGTCATGCCTTCAACTGAATTAGAGATAGCTTTAAGGTCGTTTGGGTTGGTTACCTTAAGTATAAACTGTGTTGACGCCTGTGATAACACTGACTTGTCAACACGAGAAGGACGTTGCGATACAACGCCCATGCCTAGCCCGAACTTTCTACCTTCAGCTGCAATCTGCCTTAAAACAGGAGATGCTTTAGTTTCGCCAAATGCTCGTTCAGGACAAAAATTATGAGCTTCTTCAAGCAAAAGAAAAAATGGAGGGATGTTGCCTTTCTTTCTTTCATTGAACAAATCAGATACAAGCTTATACACTACAACGTCACTTATTTCTGGCGCAACGCCTTTTAGGTTTATTATAGAAACCATGCCTGTCCTTACTAGTTCTGCTGGAAGCGTATAATTCTCTGAAAAAAGGTTAAGCTTTTTAACATACTCAAGAATGTTTATCAATGTCCATTTGGAAGAATTCTCTTCAGAGGTCTCAAGTTCAAAGATAAGTTCTGAAAAGTCTGCAGTTTTTCCTAAGTTTTTCATTGCGGAATACAATGTGCCTTTTTGCGAGTTGGACAACTTTGCAGGTAACAGGTGTAACAGTTCCGTGGCTGTTAAGTCTTTGTTGTTAAGTTTTAAAGGTTTGGCTTCAGGGTTTATGCTTGGATCAGGTGTAAACTCTTGAACATGTTTCAGGTAGCCTTTTGGTTGAAGTCCGAATTTTTCAAGCAAATCTTTGTCCTTTGCATTAGGGTACCTTAATGCACCGTATTCACCATGAGGGTCAAGGATTACTACAGGCACTTTGTTTTCAATAAGGTCTTCTACAATGTCCCCTGCAAGAACACTTTTACCCATGCCGCTTTTAGCCATTATAACAACGTGCCTTGTAAGAAGCTTGTTTAGGTCTAAATAAACATTAAGCTTTTCCCTGCCTTCCAACTTGCCGATGTATGCTGTGTTTTTCCTTTCTTCAAGCCCAAGAGTGTCCCTGATAACTTCATCCTGTGCTTTCAACACTTCACTATTGGGTTCAAGCGGCGTTCTGAGGTTCTTTAACCGTCCGTCTTTTTTGTAACCTAGAATGTTACAATACGCAATAGAATTATTATCATCCTTTTCAACTTCAACAACCTGTGCAAGAACATAATAACCGTCTTTGTGCATAACTTGCACGTATTCAAACTTCTTTGCATTATCACTCACAACAAACTTAAAACTGTTGGTGGTTACTTTTCCGATTATCCTTCCTAATATCATCTAATCTCTTGTTTTATTAATTATATAAAAATATTATTGTATTTTTGTTATAGTATTAAGCTTGCCAAGCCTAAAAAAACAAAAAAACCGCACACGTCTGTAGCAGTGGTTATAAAAATTGTGGCAGACGTCGCTGGGTCTTTACCAAGCCTTTTCATGATTAAAGGCACAATTGTTCCAAAGAACCCTGCAATGGCTAGGTTGGCAACCAAAGCAACGCCTGTCAACAACCCTAGTAAAGGGTTTTTGTTCCATAAGCTTGCAACTATTGCCACAATCAACCCAGTTATAAAACCGTTAATTATCCCTGCAGAGATTTCGTTGAATAATATTTTTCTCGCATTTTCCATGTTGATTTCTTTCAATGCGATGCCTCTCACCATAACTGCCAATGTTTGCGTGCCGGCATTACCGCCCATGCCTGCAACTACAGGCATGTAAGCTGCCAACAAGACTAAACCTGATATGGTATCTTCAAAAATGCCAACAACACTTGCAGCTAAGAAAGCTGTGGCAAGGTTTAAGATTAACCATTTATACCTGTTTTTTACTTTAACTAAAGCATTGTCAAGAACATCTTCCTCTTTACTTACGCCGGCAAAATCAGCTAAACTGTTCAAAGATTTTTTTTCAATGATTCTTATTATGTCATCAGAATATATTATGCCCATGATGCTTTCATCATCGTCCAATACAACAATCTTATTATGAGGATGCTTCTTGAACACGTCAACAACCTGGTCCTGGTTTTCTGAATATTTTATGTGTGGCACTCTTTTAATGTACTTCTCAATTTTTTCTTTTTTAGAAGCTAATGCCAAATTGTATGTGGGAACTTCGCCTATCAATAAGCCGTCAGCAACGGCTAAGATGGCAGGTATCTTGCCTGTCCTTTTCTCGTGCTTTTTTATTATCCTTGCAAGTTCTTCAAATGTTGCATCTTTGTCAATTTGTATGTAATCTAAGTTCATTAACCCTGCTGCAGTGTTTGGATTAAATTTTAATAAGAACTCAACCTTTTCCCTAAGATCATGTTTAAGCTTTTTTAAAAGCTTTTTACGTTTTCTGTTTTTGAATAGTTGTAGAATGTCTGTAGCTTCGTCCGGGTCAAGGTAGTCTATTATTTTTACTACCTCTTCATCTTTTAATTTGTCAAGTATAGACTTTTTTAACCTTCTAGACAATTTTAGTATTACTGTACTCTGCTGATTATTGGGTATTTGTTTAAATATTTCAATCCGTTTATTTGGGTTATTAGCAAGATTTTCAACCCAAGAGTTTATTGTTTTGGCTTTCACTTATATTACATGAGTTAAATTGTCTTTTATTATTTTCGTTTTTCATTATCCATAAACTTTAATTACTAAACAAATATTCTTTTGTTAACCCTGGAGGTGTTATAACATGGATTATGTACCATTTTCAAAAAGAAAATATGAACCGTTAGGACCAAAAAGCAAAGCTTTAATCGAAAAGACTAAAAAATATAGTGCAACAAATTATGAACCTTACCCGTTTGTTGTGTCACATTCATCTGGACCATGGTTGTATGATGTTGACGGGAACCGTGCATTGGACTTTTTGTCAGCTTATTCTACAATATTAAGCCATGGCTTGGAAGAAGTTCTCCAGGCAGTTGAATTGGAGCTAAGGAGAGGGACCGATGTTACCAGCAGAGCGCTTTATACTGAAGCATACGCAGAATTTGTTGAAACTTTATGTTCTGTTACTGGGTATGAACGAGTTTTGCCTAAAAGCGATGGTGGTTCGGCTACTGATGCAGCGTTAAAAGGGTTGTTAATGCACGCAGGTAAAAGGAAAATATCAAACCCGAACATTATTCTCACGAATGAATACTTTCATGGTAGAACAATTAGTTTTACTGCGTCAGCGGATTTTGACCCTGACCAAAAAGCGGGGATGCTTATAAATGTACCTTATATAAAAGTGGTTGACCATGACTTAAACTCAATTGAACAGGCTATAGACGAAAATACGATTGGTGTTTTTGTTGAGACTCATAAAGGCGAAGGCGGTCCGTTGTTTTATGGCAAAGATTTCTTTATAGGCTTGAGAAAGCTTACACACTCCAAAGGAATATTTTTGGGAGCTGACGAAATCCAAACTGGGTTGGGTAGGTGCGGTTATATAATGGCTTGGCAAGAGTTTGGCGAAGATGCAAGGCCGGATTTTGTTACATTGGGCAAAGCTTTAGGCGGAGGGGTGATGCCGGTTTCTGCTGTTGTTGGCAAGGAAGACTATATGAAAATATTTAAGCCAGGAACAGATGGTAGTACCTTTGGTGGTAATCCTTTGGCCTGCCGCGCGGCTGTGGCCTCATTGAATGCAATAATTTCAAAAGATGTTCCTGCACGTTCAAGAGAACTCGGCAACTATTTTGTATCAAAGTTGAAAGATATTAAACATTTAGATATAGACCACAGAGGATTGTTAATAAGAGTGGGCATGAAGGGTATTAAAACAACAAAGTATGCATGCCTGGAAATGTTGTTAGGGAATAGAAACCCTAGAGTTTTCATGAAGGCTGGGCATTATAATGCAGAGAAGGATGTAGCTTATACAAGGATAGCGCCGCCGCCTTTGGCAATAACTAAAGATTTGATTGATTACGCTTTGGATAATACAGTAATTCCAGTTTTAAAAGAAGCTGTATATCAGTAATAAGGCAGTAACCACTTATCTGTCTTTATTTAAAGATAGATTGCCTAGCAACCTAGAAATTTTAATTTTAAAAAAATTTATAAATGCTTGATGACTTAGATAACTTAGACAGAATGATGTGGTATGAAAAATATGGGTGGAATGAGAATCCTTTTCTTATAAAATATAATACCAACTTGGTTGGTCTTGAAAATGAGAAGCAAAAGTTGAAAGATTTTGTAGTGTCAGGGAATATTTGTTTCGTTGTTGGTGATTCAGGTGTAGGTAAAACGTCTTTATTAAAATGGTTGCAGAGAAACCTTAAATCGTTTAAAATAAATTACATTAATGCTGAAGCATTACCTGAATTTTTTTCTTTAAAAAAGCAAATAAAAAAAGGTTGGTTTAAGCCGACGTTGTTAATGTTAGATGAAGCGCAGTTGTGTGATGAAATTGTCAGGAGCGAAATTAAAGTGCTTTATGATACGGGTGTTGTTAAAAGCGTAGTTATTGCACAAACTAACGAAAAACTAAATGACTATAATGTAAGTTTTAAGTCAAGAGTGGGTAAAAGATTTGTAAGGCTTGAAAAACTAACCTTGCAAGATGTTATAGACCTTATTAATATAAGAACAAAAAATAAGCATCCGTTTACTAATGAAATGATTAAATGTATAGCAGAAGATGCTGATTATAACCCAAGAAAAGTTTTGGAAAATTGTGAGTATATATGTATTGAACTGCAAAATTCTCAAGCGCAGTTTAATGATGAAATTGTAAAAAAAATATTGAAGAAAAAAGCTGAAGAAGATTTGTTTGACTTAGTCAAACTGGAAGAACCAGTGTTGCCTGACAACCTTATGCCAATTGATGATGCAAAATTAGATGGTTTTTCGCCAATGCAAAAAAGAATAATAACAATACTTCTTGAAGGAAATAGGACAGCTAAACAGCTTGCAATTATATTAAACTCAACTGAGGGTAGCGTGGGTAAACAGTTAAGTAAGCTTGCTGAACTTAACGCTGTTACAATAGTTAATCATAGAAGGCCTAAGGTTTATGGACTAAAAAAAGAGTTTAAGTCAACGCTTAATTGAAAATATAGGCCATCTGCCAATATCTAACAATGCTTTAATCTTTTTGTCAATATAATATTCGTTCCATTCGCCTAAGACATAAGTTGGACGGTTTGGTATACCTTGTAATGCTGTGCCATAAGGCATTATGCTGTAACGGATTGAACGGTAAGAGTTGTAGTTCCTTATACAACCAGGCTGGCAAACAATTTCTTTATTATAATCAAGATCATATGGCGTGCAATCAATTACACCAGGCTGACCGCAACCGTTGCCAAGCAACCAACGCCATGGTGCATTGCTTTCACAGTCTGTCTGAGATGAAGATGCGTAACAGTTGGGGTATGTGCCAATTTGTGGGTTTAAATTTTCGTTATCTATCACATTTGAGGATGGGAAAGATATGTCGCCTAAACCAAAAAAATGTGAAATCTCGTGAGCAAGGGTGGGGCCAGTTCTTTGAGATGAGCAAATATAGTTTAACCTTTCTTCATTGTCGTTTTCGCAAATGCCAAAAAAGAAAGCTTTTTCCTGGCACAAATCAAACTTGTTAAAATATTGCAACTCTGTATGATCTATGCAGTTGTTGTTATTTATATCAAAAACTGCTAAATCTCCTTGGGTTAAAGATTGATAACATGAAGATAGTTCAGAAACACAATTTGATGTGTCTGTCAAACGCGATGTTGCAATGTTTATTAAATTGCCACCGTTGTCATTCCAGCCGTTTAAAGCGTCAAGAGATATGATAATTTTATGACTAAACTGGCACACTGAAGCCAATCCACGTTGGCTTAACTTAGCTTTGTTCCGCCTAGTAATTTCTTCCTGTGATAAGCTGTTTGTATTAGGTGATTGAGCATCAGCATCGACAAACCTGTCAACGTACCAAAAGTTGAATTTGTCTATGTTGGATTTGTAAGGTTCTATGGAGAACACGCCATAAGATAAACCATCTAAACCTAATGCATGTAGTGCGTCTTTTCTAAATTCTTCAACTGCTTGTGAGTGTGAAGAGTAAACTTTATGGTAATCCTGGCCAACAACCACAATGTTATACCTTCGGCTATTGCCCACATTTGTTGAAGTCAAAGCATGGCATTTTACATTTGCGCCAACACAAGCGCCGTTATAACAATAAGTGCCTTCTGGACATTTAACCTCTTTACCAATTTGTGCAGACGTGTATTCAACAACTGTACTTGAATCTAAACAATAATCTTCATAACCCATAACTGAACCTTTTTTAAAAATGTTTAAATCGTACTCGTTTTCATAAACTGTGTCAGTCTTATCATTAGTTGTAGATGCTACACATTTGCCGTTTTGACAAACTGTGCCGAACATGCATGGTTCCCAAACCCTTTGACAATTGCAACCAGGTGTACAAATAGTCTCATGAACAAATCCGCCGTTTTCAACGTCACACTCGTCTTTAACAACAGATCTGCCTTTCAAAAAAAAACCTCGTTCTTTCAAGTTAAGGCCATTATCAGAATCTTGACAATTATACATTTTAAGGTTAGGAATTTTATATGGAGATTTACTAAAAAATGGAGGTAATTGCTTATTATAAAAAGCAAAAGAGGATACAGTAGTCGATAAAATTATCAATATAATAAACATTATTAATATATTTCGTTTCATTTTGGTGGTAAAAATAAGCACCCATTTTTAAACTTTTCTAGTTTTGACCTTATAAATTCCTTCAAGAATGTCTGTTCCAGCATAACCAGCGACTAAACTTAATCTATTATCGCTATTGTAAAGCATGCCAGTAAAAATGCCAATAAGAATAGATGCTAAAAGGTATACAATAAAACGTCGATAGCTAAACTTTTCTTTTCTTCTCAATGATTTAATGAGACCCAATGCTGCTCTTGTTGCACCACCTATAAAACCAAAAATAGCACCACTAAAAATATTTC
>RFJO01000057.1 GCA_003694495.1 Candidatus Woesearchaeota archaeon | reverse complement strand
TAATAAGTGTCCAATAATAGTAAAATGACGAAATGGATAAACACTGTATTGACAAGGAAACGTCTTGAAGATAAGATTCAGGATGACACGTATAAGGGTCGTCCTTTGATTTTTCGTGATTCTCGTATAAACGGCGGTGTTTATCTTGGTTCTAACAGAAGAGAAGCCTTAGTTGTTGATTTTGATAAGGATAGTTATTTGTCATCGCTTTATGAACAAGCCAAAGAAAAATGTTTTATGGGGAGAAAATTTGTAAAACAACTTGTGCTTCCGACTGTATACTCCCTTGTTCAGAATTCAATGCCTGAACGTTTACCTCATGGTTTTCTCAAGTATAGTCAGTTTAAAGACGATGTTAAAGTATATCTTGGTTTTTTTATTAAGAATGGCAAAGGCTGTTGCAGGCACAGGGCTTTAGCTACAGCTGCTTTATTGGAAAAGTTTGCTGATGAGGGTTATATCAGAGGCAAGGCAAGCGTTGACAGAAACATTATAGGTAAAGATAGCCATGCTTGGTGCAGGTACACTGCCCATGACGGCACTGTTGTCATTTTAGATACTCAATTCGATTATTTAGGACCGTTAAACACTAAACCTTGGGATTATATGAGAAAAAGTGACAAAAGTTTTATTAATGGTGAGGATTAATTTAATAAAAATGTTAAGACGAATTAGGTTTAAGGAACTTCTGGACTTGCTTCCCGGAGATGAATTGGTTGTTTTAGACTCAGGTTGTTCTTATCGTGCAAAGTTTGCTGGCATGGGTTTTACTTATGGTTCCCTTACCAACAGTTGTGTTACAAACGAGCTAAAAATCCCTGAAAAGATTCCTTTAGGTTTTAATCCAGACTATCTCCCTGAAAATATTGTAGGGATTTATCAAGACGACCCGTTCGGCATTTCCTGGGGCGGTAATGGTTTTACTGTTAGTGCAGTAAACATATACCTTGAACACAATGGTGAAGTTATCACAATTGACAAGTTATCTAAGTTATACACATCTTTGCCTGAATAGTTCTATCAAACGAGTGGACAAGACAAATCCGCGTAGCGTTTATAAAGAACATATGATTTACTTCTTTTAGCCTTATGGCATTTGAAAAAAATCCGAAAAGGAAGGTGATAAAATGAACAAACCAATAAAAAAGTACAAAAGCGGCAATTTCTCTGGCGTTATTTGGATGAACGAAAGAGAAGTTGACGGTGCAAAAGTCGGGTTCAAGACATTAACCCTGACACGAAGCTGGAAAGATAAAGAACAAGCCATTTGGCGCAACGAGCATCTTAATTTTAGAAGGTCTGACATACCAAAAATAATGGCAATAATGAACAAATTGCAAGAAGATCTATTTTTATCAGAGGAAGGTGATGATGATGAGTAAAAAAGAACTAAGCTTAAATGATTTGCCTGGCGTTGGTGCGGCTACAGCTGAAAAACTAAGAGAAGCCGGGTTTAACACTATGCTTGCGATTGCTGTTGCAACTCCTGGCGAGCTTACTGAAACAGCTGGTTTAGGTGAAGCTGCTGCACGAAAAATCATTAATTTTGCACGTAACAATTTAGACATGGGCTTTGCAACCGGTGAAGAGCTTATGCAAAAAAGGGAAAACATTATCAGAATCTCTACAGGTTCAAAGCAGTTTGATAACTTAATTGGCGGCGGGTTTGAATCCGGCAGCATAAGCGAATGCTATGGTCAATTCGGGTCGGGAAAGTGTATAGAAAAAGATTCAAAGGTGTTATATTTCAATAGTTCAAAGCCTCACATTGAGCCGATTGAATTTGTATACAATAAATATAAAGCCAAATTTGGGGAAAAAGCGGTTGCAGATGGTTATGCCGTGGAAATCCCACCTGTAAAAGTTTTTGGTTTCAAAGGCAACAAGCTTGATAAAGTGAAAGCCACATTGTTATATAAGGAGAAGGTAAAAAAACTTTACGAAATCAAAACAAAGCGTGGAAGGTTGCTAAAAGTTACCGGCGCTCATAAGCTTCTTTCTTTCGATAATGGTGTCCAATGGAAACCTAGCACTATCTTAAGCAAAGGGGATGTTATAGCATATCCAAAAAAACTTGCATTTGAAGGTGATTGTAGTTATGATATAGATGACGCATATTTTTTGGGGTTATTTGTTGCAGAAGGATGCAGAGATAATCCAAGAATAAGCACAGGCTCAAAAGAGTTAATAAATTGGTTGGAATTATATATAGAAAACAAACTCAAATTCAAGCCAACTGTAACAAAAGACAAAAGAAACAATTGTTATACTGTCTATTTAAGAAATGCTTCAAAAGAGATTCTTGGAGATTTAGCAGACAGCACAGCTGGAACAAAGTTTGTCCCACCAGACATTCTACAGAGTAGAGAAGACATTGTTGCATCGTTCCTTGCCGGTTACATTGATGGTGACGGTCATTTTGGCAAGAATAATTTTGAAGTTACAACAAAAAGCAAAAGGCTTGCCGAAGAGTTATCATACTTGTTTTTAAGGCTTGGAATAAGTGTAACTGTAAAAGATAAACTTGTGAAAGGAACAAAATTTTTCAGGCTAAGCACAAACGATGAAAAGCTCAACTTAATCCCATGTAAAATTAAGAGTTGCAATTATAAAAACCACAACACAAGCTACGGTTATAATAAGAACATTGTAAAGTATGTAAGACAAGCATACAGACAGACATTATACGGAAATCGTGGGAGACAGAATAAGCTACTCAAAATAAAATCTACAGCGTATAATTATTTGACCAACGCCGGCGTTTTGGACAAAAGCATGAACGAAAAGACAATGGTTGAGATTTATAATAAGTTCCTTGAAGGAAAAAGGTATGTTGAAGAGTGTTTGGAACTTGCCAAAGATTTTGAAAACTTGGATAAAGCTTCTTTCTCGAGGTTGCATGAGCTTCTTCCTTTTGCGTTCAATTCATTTAAAGATGAACTTAAGCTAAGCTCTTCAACCTTTTCAAATTACAACCAGAGAGGGTTGCCTAAGGATAACCCGAATGTGTTAAAAATAAAAGAATTGTTGGTTGAAAAGCTAAAAGAGACCTTAAACAATTTAGAGCAGACGTTAGGAACAATAAAAAACATTGTTTATTTCAACTGGGACAAGATTGAATCAATAAAAGAAATTGATTACAACGACTATGTTTATGACTTTGTAGTCCCAGATGGCCACACATTTATTGGTGGCAACATGCCCACCATTATGCACAACACAGCTTTGGCTCATGCTTTAGCTATAAACACCCAACTCCCTGCAGATCAAGGTGGCGCTGAAGGTGCAGTTGTCTGGATTGACACTGAAAATACCTTCAGGCCCGAAAGGATTAAACAGATTGCTGAAAATAGAGGGCTTGACCCATTACCCTTGTTAAAAAATATTAGGGTAGTAAGAGCTTTCAACTCAGACCACCAAATGTTTGTTGCAGAGAAGGTCGAAGATTTGATAACCAAAGAAAACCTTAATGTAAAGCTTGTCATAGTTGATTCTCTTATGGCACACTTCCGTGCAGAGTTTGTCGGCAGGGGCACATTGGCAGACAGGCAGCAAAAGCTTAACAAACACATGCACACGTTAATGAAGCTTGCCGATGTGCATAACCTTTGCGTTTATGTTACCAACCAGGTAATGGCCAAGCCTGACACTTTTTTCGGTGACCCGAACGCAGCAATCGGCGGAAACATTGTAGCCCATAACTCTACGACAAGGCTTTATTTGAGAAGAGGCAAAGCTGGCACTAGGGTAGCAAAGCTTGTTGACAGCCCTCATTTGCCTGACGGTGAAGCTCTTTGGAAGATAACTGATGCTGGAATTGAAGATGTTTAAATTTAAGATAAGTATTTAAACTAAAAAATTTTTTATTTTTTTAATGAAAATTACATTTAACTACCTTATTGAGATAGTAGTAATCTTTATAATCATATCATGGCTTTTTTTTATTGTGTTTCAGTACGACCATACAACCCCAAACATTATTACTTTACATAATAAGTATAATAATGACCAGAATCTCAAGGTAATGACTTACAACATCGCCCACGGCAGGGGTTACCTCTCCATGGATGAAAAAAGTTTTCTTGGCAGGAATTTTAATATTAAATCTAAAGAGGAATTAACATCCAGGCTAAACAAAATCTCTGAAGTAGTAAAAGAACAAAACTTAGATTTTCTTATCTTGGAAGAAGTTGACTTTGACACTAGCTGGAGTTTTCACGTTGACGAAGCTAAGTACATTGCAAAAAACGCAGGCTTTTCTAACGTTGTTGAAGGCATTAAGTGGTCTTTAAATTTGCCTTTCCTAAAGATTCGTTCCGGCAACGCCATCTTAAGCAAGTATCCGTTAGTAAAAGCTTCAAACATCAAATTCAAATCCGAGCCATGGTACCGCAAACTTATTGGCGGGCACAGTTTTATTGCTGCTGTATATAATATAAATGGCCAAGACGTCCAAGTAATCGCCACTCACCTTGACTCAGACTCTTCAAAAAACAGGGAACAGGAAGCTCAGCAGATAATTGATCATGTACGAGCCAGCAACCTTCCCACAATCTTGGCAGGCGACTTAAACTCGGTAACGCCGTTAACAAAAGAAGTAAATGAAAAAATGCGTGACAAGTACCCTGACAGGACTCTTGAAATGCTTTCTAAAGAATTCAATTTAGATTATGACGTAATGCAACCAAACGAATTGTTCACATATTCATCTGAGAACCCGCACAGGATGATTGATTATGTTCTTGCAAATAAAGGTTTAAAAGTAACTTCATATGAAGTGTTGAACAACAAACATTCTGACCACTTAGCCTTAGTATCAAAAGTTATTTTTACCTGACTAGCAT
>RFJO01000056.1 GCA_003694495.1 Candidatus Woesearchaeota archaeon | reverse complement strand
TCTTTCAAAAGTTCTCCAATGCAAATATTGGATAAGACTTTATAACCATTTAAAACACACAAGCAATATATGCAATTGACAAAATTCATGAAGCAGTATTTGCACAAAAAACATCCAATAAGTTTATAAATCTAAGAGTATAAATTAAAGAGAATGGAATTTAAGGTAAAGAAAAAAAGGATTAAGGAAAAGATTTCAAACCCTGTTTTAATTGAGGGTTTGCCAGGCATAGGCAACGTTGGCAAGGTTGCTGTTGATTTCATTATCGATTCATTAAAAGCAAAAAAAGTTATAGAAATTTATTCATACCATTTTCCTCATTCTGTTTTCATTAACGAAAAGAACATGGTTGAGCTTCCCGTGATCGAGATATATCACAAAAAGGTCGGCAAGAAAGACTTTTTATTTTTAGCTGGCGACGTTCAGCCAGTTGACGAGTATTCATGCTACAAATTTTGCGATTTGGTTTTGGACATATTAGAGGAGTACGGCGGCAAGGAAGTGATAACTCTTGGCGGGATAGGTCTTCAGACAGTTCCCAACAAACCCAAAGTTTACGTGACCGGCACAAAATGGGATTTTGTTAAAACCTTTCGCGGCGCATCAAACAAGATTTATGGCGTGGTTGGGCCAATAGTTGGTGTAAGCGGCGTACTCTTAGGCTTAGCCAAACTAAGAAAGATTCCTTCAGCATCTTTGCTTGCTCAAACATTTGGCCATCCAGCATACTTGGGCATTAAAGGTGCAAGGGAAACGTTAAAGATTCTTGATAAGAAATATAAATTAAAACTTGACATAAGCCAGCTTGATGAAGAGATTGAAGAACTTGAAGATGAGTTAAAGAGTAAAACACAACAGTTAATGGACATGAAAATGGCAGAAAAGGGCAAGATTGCTGGCCAGCCAAACTATTTTGGTTAAAAATTATTTAATCCTTTTTGTATAACTTCTTTTTCATTCAACAAAAGTTGACCGTACACACCATCATACCCAGGTTTAATTTTTATTTTTGCATTTCTGTTTTTCATTATAAGTTCTGCTAGATTTTTTGGCACAACTTTTTCAAGCTCTTCTTTTTTAACATTAAGCAGTACATTAAACTCGCTTTTGAATTCTTTTATTAAGGAATTATAAACTTGCCATACAGCTTTAGTTGCAACACCTTTCTTTAGCGATGCTGCGATAAGTTCTGACAATGGTATTAGGTGAAAATCTTTTTGCTTATTTTTTGGCACATAACCTTCACCTCTAGTTGCAATCTCTTCCACCCTTTGCGCCACTCCAACTGTTAGTTTATGATTGCACACAGGACATACATTGTTGTATTTCATGGCATCTTTTGGCTCAAATGAAACATTACAATTCCTGTGCCCGGATAAATGATACTTTCCTTCCTCAGGCCAGAACTCAATAGTTGCATAAAACCCTTCTTTAGTTCTTATCGCTTTAATAATTTCATCATAACTTGGTTTAATGTCAAATATTGTAGCTTCTCTTCCCAGCCTCCACGGCCAGAACGAGTGCGAATCAGAGAACGACACAAGCAGCCTGTTGTCAAGCGACGGTATCCTGTACAACATTTCAGGGTCAGCGCTTAAACCCGTCTCAACTGCGTTTATGTATTTTGCTTGATCTTTGAAACAGTCTTCCACAGAACAAAACTGGTTATACTCACCCAGCAAACCGAAATGCGGCGTCATGCAGTGTGCAGGTATAACTTCAATCTTATTTGATATGTTTCTTAACATCTCAACAAACTCAGGCGATGTAATCTTGAATATCGGCCGGCCATCGTAATCCAACCTGCCCCGTTTACCGAGCTCGTCACAGATTTGGTCAACTACGTCGAATGAAGGTGCAAGCACCACGTTATGTATCTTTCTTCCCTTGCCGTCTTGTGTGTAGATTAAAGATATTTCTGTTTGTAGTATAAAGTTAAACCCGTTGGATGTTTTTAGCATGCCGTTTTCTTCGGTTAAATTTGATTTAAGATGTTTTAGCCATAAAGGATGCGTGAAATCCCCCGTGCCCAAAACGTCTATCCCTTTCACCCTTGCCCATTTTTCTAACGAAGCCAAATCAATATTACTACTGCAACCTCTAGAATATTTGCCATGGATATGCAAGTCAGTTATAATCTTCATAAAAATAAAGAAAGTCAGCGTTATTATTTAAATTTATTCTTCAGCAACTTTTAGGTTAACTATTTCAAAATCGTTCAACGGCACTATCTTTATTGTGTTTGCACCGTTGTCAACCAAAGACGTTATATCCCTAACATACGTCCCGGAATTAGTGTCGATTGAAAACGTTTCACCCTGCACGATTATGTTGGCTTTTTTCCTTCCCTCACCTTTTAAAGTTAGTCTTAAAACAACTTTTGAATCGCCGTTGTTTATATTGTTCCATACGCCGTTGCTAATGTCAAAACTGTAGCTTGGGTGCATCGAACTTCTTAGCTTCATGTTTAGCTTTATATCATTAATTTCTATATCGCCCTTATTGATTTCAAACTCAACCCTGTTCCTTCCATAAACATTTACTTCAGATTTGGTCAAAGTAACTTGCCGTTCTTGAAGATACGAGCATGAAACAATGTCTTCAAACACATTTCTGGAGTTAACCATTATCTTTAGTTTTGGGTTGGTATCTTCGTTACAATTTATTTGATAATTTAACGTTATACTGTTCACGTTTTGCCCGACATCTTCAGCCACTGAAAACGTTCTAGAACTTTTTTTATTTTCTTTTTTAATAGTTTTAAGCAATGTTAAGTCTTTTATCAGGTAATAATTTGAAGAAAATATTCTCATGCCAGGAGATGTTGATTCAAACTTAAGCTTATTATTTTTTTGCAAATATTCTAGTGGTAAAGTTAACGGCAGTTGTTCGCTTGTTAGTTTCCCATCATAGATGAGTTTATTGTTAAGGTACACTTTCAGGTCTCCCTTTGACTCAGTTATGAAGAAAAGAATTTCTGCCTTTTTTAGATTGTCAAGGTCGTCAACGCTAAACAGCACATTTTTAAAATTATTTTTCAACAAGTTTCTTGAAACGCTCATTGATTTAACAAGCATGGACGACTGAACTTCGTCTGTTGAATATAAGTGAACCGGTTCAATATTTATTGTTTGTTTTTTCACGCTTGAGCTGTACACCATCCCGGGCGATTCTGATAAAAGTACAGTTTTTGCCGGAGCGCCGGTTGTTAAAGTTGATGTTGTCTCGTTAAGCAGGCTTTCCCTGTCTGCAGGCGGCAACAACACAACATATAATACAATAAACAACCCCATTAAAATTAACAGAATATAGACTCCATCAGCCGCTTCTTGTCCTCTTTTATGCTTCATTTTAGTATATCAAGAACTAAACTTTTATAATATATAAACTTTTTCTTACAAAGTATTTCAAAATGAAAGTTATATTTAAGGATTTCAAGTCAGGGGTACTAAAATTCCAGGTAGAATCGTTGGATGATTTATGGTACATAAGCCACGTAATTGATAAAGGCGACATTGTTCAAGGCAAGACCTTCAGAAAAATCAAAATTGGTCAAGAGCCCAACGTCAAGGTTGTAAAAAAGCCTTTATTTTTAAAAATCCAAGTTGAGAAAGTTGAGTTTCACAAGTTTACGAACTCTTTACGTGTTTCCGGTAAAGTTGTAGAAGGCACGGAAGATGTCGGCAAAGGGAGTTACCATACATTTGATTTAAAAGAAGGCAGTGTTTTAACCTTGCAAAAACCTAAATGGTTAAGTTTCCAGGTTGAGAAAATCAACGAAGCCAGCAAGCCTGTAAACTTTAAGATCTTGGTTTGTGTTTTGGACAGGGAATCTGCAACAATTGCCTTGATAAAAAATTATGGTTTTGATGTTCTTACAGAGCTTCAGAGTGACATGAAGCGCAAAGGCGACATAAGCAAGGAAAACAAATCATCTTATTATTCCAACCTTGCTAAAATTATTAAAGATTATGTTGAAAGGTACAATATAAAAAACATCATTTTAGCCTCTCCTGCATTTTGGAAGGATGAGTTGTTCAAACAAATCCAGAAAACTTACCCTGAGTTAACCGGCCTTGTCACATTGGCAACATGCAACTCTGCATCATCTTCTGGCATTTCAGAAGTGCTTAAACGTGACGAGGTAAAGAACGTTATCTCTCAGGATAGGGTTGTTAAAGAGTTAAACCTTGTTGAAGAATTGTTAAAAGAGATTTCAAAAGATGGCAAAGCTGTTTATGGTTTTAAACAAGTAAATGAATTAGCTCAAGCCGGCGCAATAGATAAGTTATTAGTGTTGGACGAGCTTATTCACGAGTATAAAAACAACGACGAGTATGATAAGCTTGACAATTTAATGAAACTGGTTGATTCAACCCAGGGCAAGGTTGTTATAATCTCTTCAGAGAACGAGGCAGGGAAAAAGCTTAAATCACTGGGCTCAATTGCAGCTTTGTTAAGGTATAAGTTATATTAAACTAATTTTTTCATAAACTTCAGGAACCCGGGCTGCGCAACCATAAGCTTGAAAAGCATCTTTGACGGGTAATCTCTGTCATGCTTCTCGAGAATTTTTTTAACTTTATCTTTTTCGCATAATGTTATAAGGTCATCATAATCTTTTTCTGAAAACTTGTCCATCATTTTTCTTATCCTTAACGCAAGGTTTAGTTCTTTGCCGAGATTCTTTTTAAAATTTTGTTCATATTTATCAAGGTTATTTGCAAGCTCCCTTGCAGCAAGCATACCAAACAAAATCCCGCCGTAAGTTGTAGCTTTCACTTGCCCTGCAGCGTCCCCCACAAGCCTTACTTTGCCTTTTTGGACTTTTTGGTTAGGATCGTAGATAGGTATCGCTCCCGATTGCCATTCAAGGATTTTTGCTTTAGGAAAATGGTCTTTTAATAATTTATCAAAATGCATCTTTGCGTTACTATAGGATGCAACCCCCAGCCTACCAACATTATCATCTTCCGGCACATACCATGCAAACTCTCCCCTTCCAACCCAGAATAGCACTGTGTCAGGTTCGGATTTTAAACTCACTCTTGCTTGCACGCCAACAGAAAACTTCCGTTTACCAAACAACCCTGCTTCTTTTGCAACTTTTGACCCGGGCCCGTCTGCGCCAACCAAATAATCAAAACTAACAATTTTGTTGTTTATAACCGCTTTATTGTTTTTCAAGCCGTTAAACTTATGGTTAAGCTTCAATTTTGCGCCAGCGTCAACTGCAAGCTGCGCCATATATTGGTCAAAATTAGACCTGTCAAATATAGGGTTAGGTTTTATTTTAACTTCAACAGATTTTCCGTTAGGTGAAAATATTTTGGTTTTGTTACATGTATTAATATGGAAATCTTTGCTTAGTTTTACAAGGTTTTCTATTTGGGGTGTTAATATTCCCGTACACGCCACAGGTTTCCCTACTTCTTTATGCTCTTCGTAAATTTCTACGTCAAACCCTTTCTTCGCTAAAAGATACGCAGCATAACTCCCCACAGGACCTGCGCCTATTACACTTATCATAATCAAATAAAAATAATGGGTTTAGTTTATAAGTTTTGTTATTTATTTGCCAAAGATATATAAATTAATTCATACAATAATTTTTTATGATAATTGCAGACATTTTACTTATTACTGTTGCAATAATCGCATTAATTTTCGCATCTCTTGTTGATCTGCGCATAAAAGAGGTTCCTGACTGGCTGAATTTTTCTTTGATAATTGTTGCATTAGGCATAAGGCTAATTCACGCGATAGTGTATTCAGAATGGCAATATTTTTATTATGGTTTATTAGGTCTCGGCTCAATGTTTTTGTTAGGCATGTCATTGTTTTACACAAAACAATGGGGCGGTGGAGATACTAAGCTTTTGATAGCTCTTGGCACAGTTTTTGCCACACGTCCGTATTTTATTAAGCCTGGGATTAACTTGCCTTTTATTTTCATAATTGTTGTTAATTTAATGATAATCGGGGCGCTTTACAGCATTGTTTGGAGT
>RFJO01000055.1 GCA_003694495.1 Candidatus Woesearchaeota archaeon | reverse complement strand
TTTGCAATTCCTGTTAATTTTGCTTATTCGGAAACTATATAAACATGTAATACTTCATTTATTATAGAAAAATTAATGGTATACACCTATTACCCTATACAGACCGCATTGATTTCTAGCAATTATATATTTAACTATAACAAACTTTATAAGTGGGGTGAAAATAATTAAAAATAAAGTAAAAAAGGGGGATGATTCTTTGGATAAAAATGATAAGTTTAAACTTTTAGAAGCATTAAAAGAAGACAAACATACATTAGATGATTTGGCTACAAGATTTTCTCGGCACAAGTCCACAATTCGACGTTGGATAAATGATTTGCGGCAGGAAGGTTATAAGATTTCAAAACATTTACCTGAGAATGGAAGGAAAGTTAATTTTAGCTATGAGCCGTCTTTGCTTGAGATTGTTGAGAACGAATCATTTTCTCCGCCTTATACAGACTATGACCATCCTGAGGAGATACCTGTATCTAACCCTGATAATTACGCTATAGGTTTTGTTAACACTTTATTTGCTGGTGGGAGAACTAACAAAAAGTTGTTCAAGAACTTTTTAAAGTATGCTGAAGCAACAAGTTTAGACGCTGTACTTATCACAGGCAACACATTATGGATGGATTTGACAAGATACTCAAAATACAAGCCTGACCGTGCAAGCAATTCTGATGCAGACTTGGACCACAGGCTTATTAATTATCCTGATGCTGTTGTTAAATCTGGCAAAGACCCTAAAAAGTTGTTAGAAGAGAACAAGCCGGTTTACATTACATTTAAGGAACGTCTTGACATGGTAATTGAAAAGTCGTTAAAACCCTTGTTCCTTGAAAACAATTCTCCAATTTATAACGGCAACATTTATTTAACTTTAGGCGACATGGAAGAGGAGTTGGCAAGACAGCACACCAACGAGTTAGTTAGGGTTGCTAGGAACAAAGAACTTGAGGCTGTTAATGGCAAGCTAAGAGAACTTAAGGACACTGTTAAAGGCTATGCCAAAATGATAACTTCACTTCAGCGTGAACATAGCAAGCTGACAAAGTCTGTTAAAGACTCTGATGATACTTTCATTGAAGAGGTTACAGAACTTGAGGATGACATTGACGAAATTCGTTCAAAACGCGACGAAGTATTTAAGGAAATCGATCAGTGGGAAGAGTACCGTTCAAGGATTCTGATGACAAACACAAGCGAAAACTTCATCAAGGTAGCATCATCTCAAATGCTTGGTTATATTATAAACAGGATTGAGTCAGCCATACCAAACTCAAAAGTGGTTTCCACAGGTGAAGCATATATTAAAATAAACGACAAAGTTGGTAAAATTATTCCAGTGGCAAACAAACTTAGCGGCAAGCCATCTGACACGTTAATGACAAGGCTAAAACGAAAGATTTCATCTGAGTTACATCAAGGTGCTCCAGTTGTAGATTTCGTAGTGGCCGGCGGATTGTCTCCTGAAAGGTCTAGGGAATATACTCCTATACGTCAACTTGAAGGCCCAAAAACGATAACAGTTATCCAGCTTCCAACCTGTATAGATTCTGCTGCATGCGAGCTTAAATCAAAGAACAAAGTAAGGATAGCCGGTGACGACCTTGCTAAGCTGGCCCAACATCCAGATTTCAAGTCTGGCGCGGTTGTTTTACGTTATATTAACGACATATTAACTGCAGAAAACCTAAGGGAGGAATATTTAACTAATGATGATATGTTTAAAGATCCTGAATCCATTAAGTCTTTTAAACTAATGGACGCTGCCGTTTTTGGTGACCAGCATTGGGGTTCAAGGTACATGAGTTTAACCGAGAAAGTTGACAACATTGTTCCGACTTATAAGGTTGCACAGGAATTGTTGAGGGATATAAAAGCTCCGTTAGTAGCTATATTTTCATTAGGCGACGAATTGCAGGAAAAGAATTATGCAACAGAAACCGAGCCACACCCTGATATTTTAACACCATCTCAGATTGAGCTAATTGTTGACGAGATTGACAAAATTGAAGACCCTCAGGAGAAATCAATACGAATGAAAAAGTTAATTATGCGCCAGACGTTAAGGAGTGGTTTATTAATGCCAATGTCTCAGCTTCACGAGTACTTAAATAATTTAGATTACGATTTAATTGTTGAAACAATCAAGCGTGCAGATAAGGTTGGTTTGTATGGTCCAGCATACTTGATTGTCAACGGCAACCACAACGCGCACACGACATTTGGCATGTACACAACATCCCAGCTTATTGCAAGAGAAGTTAGGTTAAGGATGGGTGCAAAAAATGAAGAAGTTGTAATGGAAGAAAAATTGATGCAAAGGATCATGGCTCCGATGTTTGGCTCTGAAGGTCTTTACACAGGTTTATGGGGTGTAGCCCCAAGCGTATCCCATGGTGATTTGTTGGACCAAAAAGAAAGCTTAGAAGTGGCGCTTAAGCAAAACAATGATTACCTTTATGCCTTATATGCTAGACACAAACAGCGCAGTTCAAAAACTGGCGATAACATGAAAGGTTCAAGGGACGCGTTCAACAGTCGTGGCCAGGCGTTTAGGCTAACGGACAACCGTGACTATCTTGTCCTTTCAGCTCATGACCACATGGCTGGTGAAACCTCTGCTAAACACGGTGAACATTTAAGAAGCATGTGTTTCATGGAACGTAACTCATTTGGTGAGAAACTTGACTACGGCGCACCCACGATTGGTTTTCATGTGTTAAGAATGCCTGTTGGTGGTTACTCTGCTGGCCCAGTGATAACTATTGATTTTCCTATAGAGAAAATCCAACAGTATGCCCAAAATAAGTTAGAAGTGAATACAGAGGAATTATTCCATAACTCTATTGTTTTTTATGATAAAGACTAATTTTTTTTAATATATTTTCTGTTTCTCTCCAATATGAACACTTATCATTCCAATGTCCAACTCTATAAATGTTCTTATGACTTATATGCTGGTTCCAGGGATAATTAAACAAGATTACTGGTATTTCTAGCATTGCAATTTCGTAAGCGACCTCGCCCTCGTCTTCAATAAAGCAGTCAAGTTTTAGTTGTTTTGCAAGGTAGGCCTTTCTTTTAAATCTTTCAATGTTTTCAAATTCACTTCCAGTTCCAACAAAATATAACTTTTCATGTTCAAAATCTATGCCATGGTTTTCTAACCAGTCGATTGTTTGTTCTTTTAGGAAAGGCCTTCTTGAAGTTATATAATATTTCTCAAACCCATTTTTGTTTATTACATAACTGCATATTGGCAGTTTGTTTAATTCAGTAAAAAACCCGTTGTCTATAAGGT
>RFJO01000054.1 GCA_003694495.1 Candidatus Woesearchaeota archaeon | reverse complement strand
GCTAAATATGATAAGATGACTAAAAGAAAAATGAATAAAAGTTTTGTAAATTGTTTTTTATCTTGTTCTTGCATATAATTTTAAGATGTAAAAATATATTTAAAATTATCCATTCTTGTATATATAATAAAGCTTATAAATTAATTTAACTTAAAGAATATTAACCAATTATAACAAGAGGTGAGACTAAATGGGAAAAGTTGTATGCAAATGCGGTATAAAACGTGAGCCTGGCTATTTGTATTTCTTAAATAAAGACGGGAATTGCGCAAGAGTACAAATGGCAAGAAGAGGGCAAAAAACGAGTAAAAGGCAACAAGTGATGCATAAGTGCGGGATTGAAAGGGAAGAAGGTTACCTATACTACGTTGACAAGGAAGGTAACGTGTGCAAAGCTAAAATGGCTAAGCCTGGATCAAGAAAAAGAAAGAAAAAGAAATGAACCTTACAAAAATTGTTAAAATAGAAATCAAAAAGATAAAGTATAAACCCTGCACAAAAGCTTATGAGATTATGCCGTATTGTAAAAAACTAAAATATAAACCAAGAATGGTTATGGCGTATTAAAGCCTGTCTTTCACTGCGGCATAAATTATAGGTAAAGCAATAGTGACGTCAGAAATAACGTCAACATATTTTCCTTTTTTTGACATTTTACCCCAGGAGATGCCTTCTCTAAGTTCTGCACCTGATGAACCGCCTGGCTCGGGCCTGTCCATAGTGATCTGGATGCCGTAATCTGCAGCGTTTGGAGCGAACTGCATCGCCTGTTGGATGTAGTTTTTTGGCACGCCGCCGCCAATGTAAAATACGCCGGCCTTTTCTGTTGTCCATGCGATGTCTAAAATATCTTTCAAATCGTCAAAAGCGTTAACAGGCATGTCTTTGCCTTGCGCAATATGGCCCCAAACCATTAAACCTATCCCTGAGTCAGCAATGCCAGGGCAAAAAATTGGAATCTTTTTTTCTGCGCAAACTTTAAGGATTGAGTTGTTGTCATCAAGCAACGAGCCAACTTTCCACAAAAATTCTTTAATGTTTATCTTTTCTTTTGAAAGTTCGTCAAAATGTTTGTTGAAAAAATTTTCTAAACCTTCATAAACTTCGTTGGGCATGAAAGAATCATAAATCCTGTCAACGTGTTCTTTGTTAAGTTCACTGTCGTCTACGTTTGCAGTGCCTTGATAATGATGGTAACCTAAAGCTTCAACTAAATCATGGGTTAAGTTTGCACCTGTTGAAACAAACACGTCAATCAAATCGTTTTTTAACATGTCCACCACAATCTTTTTCATGCCGCCAGGAACCATTGCGCCAGCAAAGCCGAAAAAGACTTTGCATTTACTATCCTTTACCATTTCTTCAAAGATGTTGGCAGCCTTAGCAATCCTGCCAGCACCCATCACGCCTGACTGCTCCATCTCTTTTACGAGATCGTTAACTGTCATGTTTTTGCTGATCTCAATCTGCTTGACTTCTTTCAAATGTTTCATAAAATTTCACCTCTTTCGATTATTGTTTCTTCTGATTTGCCTATGCTGAAAAATTCGTAAACTTTGTTTTTTACAAGGCTTACATCGTAGGGTTTGCATGAAAAAATGTCCATGTAAACTTCGTTACGGTTAGAAAATGTGTGAACACTAATGTGGCTTTCGCTTAACAAGATTATGCCTGTAACGCCAGAGTTAATTTTATTTTCCGCATTGTGAAACACTACGTAAGGTTCGCTGAGCTTGTTCATGCCAAGCATTTTTACTAGGTCTATAAGCAGGTTTTTTATAGAGTCTACATTATCAAGATTGTTTTTACAATCATATGCGTTTATTATATAATGTATGCCTTTACTCATTTTTAAACCTCAAAAAATAGTAAGGACTAGCACAAATTTAGAATTTAACTGTGTGCTCTGATTTTGTCCATGTGCTTAGTGGATATAGTTATATTTATAAAGTTATTGGTTTACACTTCAGCTATGGTTGTTATTGTTAAGTACGGGGAAATTGCGTTAAAAGGCAAGAATAGGATCGATTTTGAAAGAAAGCTGATTAAAAACATAAAAGATTGCCTTAAAAAAAATAATATTGAGTTTGGGCAGGTTAAACGACTGAGTGGAAGGATTTTGATTGAAACTGACCAAAAATGTGATTGTTTAAACTATGTTTACGGGATAAGCAGTTATTCTTACGCATCTAAAGTCAAAACAGATGTGGATGAGATTAAAAAAGAAGCGTTGAAACAGTATAAGACAGGAACGTTTAGGGTAAGTGTGAAAAGAGTTGACAAGGTTCTGGATAAATCTCCAGAGATTGAAAAAAAAGTGGGGGCTTATATTGTGCAACAGAAAAATGCTAAAGTTAAGCTTAAGGATTATGATGTTTGTATAAATGTTGAAATATTTAAAGAAAATTCTTTTGTATATTCAGAAAAAATTAAAGGGTTGGGTGGGTTGCCTGTCGGTATAGAAGGCAAGGTTTGTGCAGTGCTGGAAGATGATGACTCGGTTGAAGCCGCAAAGTTGATGATGAAAAGAGGTTGTGAAGTTGTGTTATATAAACTTAAAGATGTTAATTATGATGAGCTGAAGAAGTACGAGTATGGGTTTAAGTTAAGAGAAGTGGACAAAGTTCCAAATTATGTTGCGGCTGTGGTGACTTCTGAGAAACTTGAAACCTTGAAGGATAGGTCTTTTGGAAAGCCTGTGCTGAGGCCGTTGGTTGCTTATTAATTCCTTTAATAATATTTTTGTCAAGAGATTTTTTATATAAAGTATCAAAAGCTGAAGATAATGAAAAAAATAATCAAAGCTATAGAAGAGTATCTCGAAAGGGAAAAGAAATATCTTAAAAGGCAGATAAAAGAAGAGGTTGAGTATAAAAATAAAATCAAAGAAGCGGAAGAAAGAGAAAAATATTTAGTTAAACAGAAAAGGGAACTGTTTGAAAAGATGTTACAATATTTAAAGGAGTTTAAGAATAAAAAAGAGTTTAAAGAAATGTTTGCACATAATGAAACGGTTAAAATCTGTATAGGTAAATGGGGCACAGAGCTTATGCCAAAAGGTATGCCATACTGGTCTATGGTGCTATTGGATAAGGATGGGTTTTTGTATTATAAGCAAGGTTACAAGTTTATGCATGGAAATCTAACAAAACTAACACTGGATAATTATAATATGTTGACTTATGAATACTTAAGAAATGTTTATTTATGCTTTAAGCGAAGAACGAGGAAGAATAACAGATAAAGTTGTTTCGTCATTAAGAAGGTATCTTTCGCCTGCTTGGATTATATCTTCATACGTGATATCTTTTACAATATCTACTAATGCTATCGGGTCTAACCCAGCCGCTAAATGGGATACGACAAAATATTCTAGTT
>RFJO01000053.1 GCA_003694495.1 Candidatus Woesearchaeota archaeon | reverse complement strand
TTCAACATTTTCACGTTCAGTCGGCATAACTGGGCCTTGAGCTTCTCCAAGAACTTCAGCAAAAGCTGCCTTCTTCAAAACTCTAGTAATTCTTACCCTTAACTCATCACCCTCGTTAGCTTCAGGCACGATTACTACAAAACCTTTAACTTTAGCAATACCGTCGCCCTTTTCACCTAGAGCAACAACCTTAACGTCTATTTCGTCACCTTCTTTTATAGGTGCATAAAATCTTCGTCTGAAACCGCCACGGTTTCTTCTAAAATTTCCATTCATATCTTTTCACTCTCCTAATCTAGGTAATATTTTGTTAAAAGAAACAAGCTAGGGTATATAAAACTTTGTTTTCTAGATTTCTATAATTTTCCCTTCTTTGCCCACATTAATAACTTTAGTATTTCCTATCATTTCTTCCATTCCGTGCGCTTCGTGCGCATGGCTGCACAACATCAAGTCCGGCTTAAACTCCTCAAGTGCTTTTTTTATGCCTTCGCTTCCAGGTACAAACTTTGAAAACCTTTCCATCAAACTCCCGGACGGATGGTTATGCGTAACCATGATTTTTTTCTTGCAATCATTCAACGCAGTGTTGCCCTTTTTCAAGGTTTGAAAAATCTCTTCTTCCTTAAGCTGGAACAAGCCTATGTTTGCCGAACCGCAACCAAACAAACCCAAGTCATTTATTTTATAATAATACCCGTGAAGGTTCTTAAAATCGTATAGTTCTGATAAAAAGTCTACAGTTGCAACACTTTCATGGTTCCCTGGAATGATTAAAACTCTTTTATCAAACAAGCCGAGAAGGCTGCTAACGTCATCTTCATTATTAACAAAATCTCCGCAAATTACTACCAGATCAACATTTTCATCCCTGGCCTTTTGCGCAAGCTTTCTTGCCTGTTCCCTATCACCGTGCAAATCTCCAAAAGCTAAAATCTTAGTCATTTTATTAAAAATCAAGTTAATAACACCTTTATAAAGCTTTTCTATTACTAACCGAAAAGTATATATCCCAACTAATTTCAAATATATTATAGGTTTAACCTCAAAAAAAGGCGGTGATAATTTGCAAAAAAAATATGCTGAAAGAATTAAGACTCTTGTAAAAAGTTTGAACAGCAAACAGAAAGCTTATGTTAACTTAAACTTAAAAAACCCTCAAAACGGCGAATATTTGTTAACTGTTTCACATTTAGTTCCAAGCAAAGGCTTAAACATTCTGCAGGCAGCTGCCGAGGTTGCAGCTGAATCGTCCACTGGCACAAATTTCAAGGTTAAAACTGAAACACCATTTTCCAGAGAACTAAACGCTCTTGTTTACAAGTTAGATTTAAAAAGAAACTTAGTCTGGATCGCTTACCCCTGGCGCATTTTTGACCGTGGCGGCAACATCCAAAACATTTTAACTTTCATTGTTGGGAACGTTCTAGGCATGAAAGAAGTGTCAGCATTAAAGATGCTTGACGTTTGGTTCCCTTCCTCAATGCTTGAACATTACGACGGCCCGTCTTACACATTAGACGATATGAGAAATTACCTAAACGTATACGACAGGCCTATCCTTGGCACCATCATCAAGCCTAAGATTGGGTTAACCGCTGCAGAGTACGCTGAAGTTTGCTACGATTTTTGGTCAGGCGGCGGCGACTTTGTAAAAAACGACGAACCTCAGGCAAACCAGGACTTTTGCGAATATTCAAAGATGGTAAAGTTTGTAAAAAAAGCTATGGACAAGGCAGTTAAAGAAACCGGCCACAAAAAAGTTCATTCGTTCAACGTGTCAGCTCCAGACTTTGACGAAATGATAAGAAGATGCGAGCTTATAAGGAACGCCGGTTTTGAGAAAGGCAGTTACGCGTTTTTGATTGACGGCATTACCGCAGGATGGATGGCGGTGCAAACATTAAGAAGACGTTACCCTGACGTATTTATCCACTTCCACAGGGCAGCTCACGGCGCGTTCACCCGCCCAGAGAACCCAATAGGATTTTCAGTGTTGGTATTATCAAAGTTTGCCAGGTTAGCCGGCGCATCTGGGATTCACACTGGCACTGCTGGGATTGGTAAAATGAAAGGCTCGCCAAAGGAAGACATTGTCGCTGCCAAAAACATTTTACACTTGGCTGCAAAGGGCCACTTTTTTAACCAAACCTGGGCACAGGTGCCTGCAAAAGATGAGCAAGTATTACAGCTTGTTAAGGAAGACCACGCCCACCATTTAGTTTTGGAAGACGACTCCTGGCGTGGCATGAAAAAATGCTGCCCCATCATTTCTGGCGGCTTAAACCCGACAAAGTTAAAACCTTTCATTAAAACCATGGGCGAAGTTAACTTTATCACTACCATGGGCGCAGGCGTTCATGCCCACCCTAAAGGCACTCACGCTGGTGCAAAGGCTTTAGTGCAAGCATGCGAAGCATACAAGAAAGGCATTGACATAAACGAATATGCTAAGACTCATAAAGAGTTAAGGGACGCTATAAAGTTTTTTAGCAAGAACAAGAAACCAATGGAACATGTTTCAAACACAGAAAAATCTTAGATTATAAAAAAATATTTAAAGGACGTTAAAGATTAGTTCATTATGAAAAATAAATATGTTGGCATGTTAGTTATTTCAATTGCTTTAGTTTTCTTGATAATAGTTATTTCTTTTAATAAAGCTCTTGAAAAGATTGTTAGCACTACATGCACCCACGGTCCAGCGTGTCCAATGTATATTACTTTAGAAACACAACAAATTATCAGCTATTCATTAATTGGTTTGCTAATTGTTATTGGCATTATAATGATGTTTTTTCTTAAAGAAAAACCTAAAGAAAAAGTTAAGGTTTCAAATGTTGCATTATCAGATGAAGAAAATAACATAATCAACATTCTCAAAAAGGAGCATGGCTCAATCTATCAAAGCGACATCATTAAGGAGACAGGTTTAAGCAAAGTCAAGGTTACAAGGATTTTAGACAAGTTAGAGGGTAAAAAACTCATTGAACGCAAACGTCGCGGCATGACCAACATAATAATCCTCAAATGAAACTAGTTTCACTACATTATTTATAAAGTGTTTCTTATATTTATTTGAGTATGAAAGAAGAAAATATTAAGGTTTCAGGCATGCATTGCCAAAGTTGCGCAATGTTGATTAAAGACGAACTAAACGACATGGGCGTGGAAGTTAGTTTTTCTGGCGACACTGCGCACGTAAAGTTTGACGAATCTAAAATAACATTAGACAAGATAAAAGAAGCAATAAACAAGCTAGGTTACAGAACATGACCAAAAAAAAGTTTAAAATCAAAGGCATGGTTTGCAAGAGTTGTGAACGCTTGTTAGAGAAAGAGATATCTAAAATAGAAGGCGTGAATTCTGTAGACATTAATTACGGAAGCGAAACTGCCAAGGTAAGTTATGATGATAGTTTAGATTTTAATAAAATTAAAGATATAATCGAGTCGCATAATTATTATGTGGAAGACATCAATAAAGAAAAAAGCTTAATGCCATTAATTTTAGGCGTAATTTTGGCAATATTTTTCTTTTGGTACATTTATAGTAACATAGAGATGCCCCAAATATCTCAAAACATGGGTTACGGTTTATTGTTCCTTGTTGGGTTGCTAACCGGCTTTCATTGTGTCAGCATGTGCGGCGGTTTTGTTGTATCTTACAGCGCTGACAAAAACAACAAAGATAAGCCATACAAGCTTCACTTATCTTACGCTACTGGCAAAATCATATCTTACACAGTCATCGGCGCCATTTTTGGGTTCTTAGGCAGCGTTATAGCTTTCACACCCATGATGAGAGGCGTTTCAGGAATTTTGGCTGGGTTATTCCTTATAATCTTCGGGTTAAAGATGTTAAACATAATCCCGTCATTACGCAAATTCAACTTAAAACTTCCGTCGTCGCTTGAACGCTTCATTGCAAAGCATAGCATATCAAACAAAAAAAAGCCAATGGTTATCGGTTTGCTTAACGGCCTAATGATAGCTTGCGGCCCGTTACAGGCAATCTACATCATGGCTGCAGGCACTGGCAGCATGCTTGAGGGCGCCAAAATGCTGTTCATTTTCGCTTTAGGCACGCTTCCCGTGATGTTAGGCTTTGGCCACTTGACATCTATACTAAGCAAAAAATCCACCCACAAAATTTTAAAATTGTCAGGCGTGGTTGTAATCCTGCTTGGTTTAATCATGGTAAACCGCGGCATGGCTTTAACCGGCACTGGATATGACTTAAACAGTTTAACCTCTTCTGACAACAGTGCAACTAACACAATAATAAACAATGAATATCAAACCATAAAAATGGACGTTACCAACGCTGGCTGGGTGCCTAACAAGTTTGTGTTAAAAAAAGGCGTGCCGGTAAAATGGGAAATCAACGGCAAACAAATTAACGGCTGCAACAACGCCATCCAAGTACCTAAGTTAGGCTTAAACTTCAATATTCACCCAGGCAAACAAGTCATAGAGTTCACGCCAACTGAATCAGGCAACATTGCTTGGAGTTGTTGGATGGGAATGATCCCTGGTTTGTTTATAGTAAAAGACGAAGTTGAAGGCACAGAAGATTTATCACAAGTTAGCTTGCCTTCAGGGAGTTGCGGCGGCAGTTGCGGCAACCCTACCTGTGGCGGCGGATGTGGTTGTGGTAGATAAAATATTTATATGAAATAAAAAGTAATAATTAAAATGAAAAGTGTCGATTTAAAGATTACAGGCATGCATTGTCAGAGTTGTGTAACCTTAATTGAAAAGACGTTAAGCAAAGAGAAAGGCATTAAAAATGCATCAGTCAACTTTGCAACAGAAAGAGCCAAGGTTGTTTTTGACGAAAATCAAACCAACGAAAACACTATAGTTAAGTCAATAGAAAACAAAGGCTACAACGCTAAAATTTTAACCGACAAAGGTTTCGTTAACAAAAAAAAGGAAATTCTTGAGCTAAAAAAGAAAGTCATAATCAGCACTATTTTTGCATTACCGGCTTTCATCCTTGGCATGTTTTTCATGAAATCGCCGTTACCATTCCAAGACTACCTCATGTGGCTTTTGGCAACCCCTGTGCAGTTTTACATAGGCAAACAATTTTATCAGGGCGCCTGGGCAGCTTTAAAGAACAAGACTGCTAACATGGACACTCTTATCGCATTAGGCACATCTGCCGCATACTTTTTTTCAGTTTATGTTATACTTTTCAATCCTAGCGAACACCAATACTTTGAAGCCTCTGCTGTGCTTATCACCTTAGTCGTGTTCGGAAAATATCTTGAAGCTATAGCTAAGAACAAAACATCTCAGGCAATTTCAAAGTTAATGAAACTCGGCGCCAAATATGCAACAGTTATAAGAAACAATAAAGAGTTAAAAATTCCTATTGATGATGTTAAGAAAGGCGACATAATCTTAGTCAGGCCGGGTGAAAAGGTTCCTGTTGACGGTATTATTATCGAAGGTCACACTACTATCGATGAAAGTCTTGTGACAGGTGAAAGTCTTCCTGTTGAAAAGAAAAAAAACGATCAGGTTATAGGCTCAACCATAAACAAGCTTGGCAGTTTTAAGTTTAAAGCCACCAAAGTTGGCTCAGAGACAACTCTTGCAAGGATCATTAAATTGATTGAAGACGCTCAAAGTAAAAAGGCTCCAATCCAACGGTTCGCTGACAGCGTTTCATCTTACTTTGTCCCAGCAGTCATACTAATCTCGGTTATAACTTTCTTAACTTGGTACTTTGTTATAGGCTCATCAATCGGGTTTGCTTTAAAGGCATCAGTTGCGGTGTTAGTCATAGCATGCCCGTGCGCGTTAGGTTTAGCCACACCGACTGCAATCATGGTTGGGACTGGTAAAGGCGCGCGCCACGGCATCTTAATCAAAGGGGGAGATAGCCTGGAATCGGCTTACAAGTTAAAGTACATCGTTTTTGACAAAACCGGCACAATCACGAAAGGCCAGCCGGAAGTTACAAATGTTTTAGGTGATAAAGACACCTTACTTTTGGCTGCAAGTATAGAAAACCACTCTGAGCACCCTATCGGGGAAGCGATTGTAAAAAAAGCAAAGGGTCTTAAGTTAAAGAAGGTAACAAAGTTTAAATCAATAACCGGGAAAGGTGTTAAAGCCAAGATAGGGAGTAAAGAATATTACCTTGGCAGTCCAAAGTTAATGCTTGAAAAAGGCATAGGCCTTTCACCTTACCAAAAACAGATTGAAGAGTTTGAAAATCAAGGCCAGACTGTGATAACCCTTGCCGAGAATAATGTTGTCAAAGGCGTAGTTTCTGTCGCTGACGAAATTAAAGAAAACTCAGCTTCGGCAATAAGAAGATTAAAAAAATTAGGTTTGGAAGTATACATGATCACCGGCGATAACAAAAAGACTGCCGCAGCAATAGCAAAAAAAGCCGGCATAAAAAATTATTTTGCAGAAGTTTTACCTGAAGATAAAGCAAAACACGTTAAACAGCTTCAAAATCTCGGCAAAACTGCCGCAGTCGGCGACGGTATAAACGATGCCCCAATGCTTGCCCAGGCAGACATAGGCATAGCCATGGGCTCAGGCACAGATGTTGCAATGGAAACTGGCAACATTGTTTTAATGAAAAATGATTTGATAGACATTGCTAAAGCGATCAAACTTAGCAAACTTACAATGAAAAAGATCAAGCAAAACATGTTTTGGGCGCTTGTTTATAACTCCTTAGGCATACCCATCGCTGCAGGTTTATTATACCCGTTTACCGGCTGGCTATTAAACCCGATGATAGCCGGCGGGGCAATGGCGTTCAGTTCAGTCAGTGTTATAACAAACTCGTTGTTATTAAGAAAAAAAAGGTTATAAATAAAAAGGCATTAGGTTATAACATGAAATATGAACGAGTTGGAGATATTATACCATTAATAACAACATTACTTTTAGTTTACATCCTGTTTTACAATTTTATATTAGACATTAAACACATAACAGGCTTGTTACTTTCATTGTTAGGGCTAAGCATCTGGTGGGTTGCCAAGTTCACTATCGGCCCGAACTGGGGCTTATGCTACGGCAAACCAAGATTAAAAAAGTTCGTCATACACGGCATATACTCAAAACTGTCCCACCCGATATACTTTGGCGTAATGTTATCCTTCACCGGCATCTCAATCATGCTTGGCAATATTTATTTTACCATATTCACAATAGCAACGATTGTGTTTTTAATTTTTAGAATAAAACAAGAAAATAAGCATTTAAAAAAGAAGTTAGGCAAAGCGTATTACGAGCATAGAAAGAAAGTCTTAATCTAAGAACTTAACAATTTTGTTCGGATTTATCACTATGCCTTTACTTGTTATATCCATCTCAAACACTTTTTCAGAATGATCGCTTCTCCTCATCTTAAGTATTTCTATCGCCCTTTTCCTCACACCCTTATGCCTAAAATGATAAAACAACACCACACTGTCAACCTCAAACTCCAGGCTGACTTTAACTTCCGTATCGCTGTTAATTTCGTTTTGTGAAGTCAACAACGCCGTGGCATCCCATTTGTTTATCAGGTCAAACAACGACAACGCTGCTTCCTTCTTTGCAAGCTCATCTTCATACAATAATGTAAAAGAAGTGATAGAATCAAGCACTATCCTTTTAGCTTTAATCTTGTCAATCATACTTTCTATAACCCCTCCACCCTCAACCAAAACGTTCCTTACTTGTTCAGGCGTATACTCAAGAAACGCAAACTTCCCTTGTTTTTCATACTTGGCCATGTCGTAACCCAAACTTAACATGTCCTTGTAAAAATTTTCTTTTTTCTCTTCAAACGTGATATAAATTCCCGGCTCATTTTGATATTTTATCCCGTTTATTAAAAACAACGCAGAGAATATTGTTTTACCCGTGCCAGGGTTGCCAGCAAGCAAGTTTATACTATTACGCTTGAACCCGCCAAAACTAATTTTATCAAATACAGATATATGCGTTGGCACAAGATCATTTTCCATTACTTTTCTTTTCTTCATTCATAATAAATTAAACAGCATTAGTTTAAATAATTTATGCGAATTTTAAAATGTTAAAAAGTTTCCAAACACATTTTCAATAACATAACTTATTAAGAAAAATACGCCTATCGAGAACAAAATTAGCAAAGGTATAAACTTCGCGCCTTCCCTGGCTTTGCCTTTGCTTATTAATCCCAAGGTAAACGAACTTAGTATTGATGTGGTTGTTAAGCTTAACAATATAAACTTCAGTATAAAAGACGTGCTTATTTTTACAGACTTTATTGATATTGGTATAGAGGACGCCGCACTTGTCGGCACGTCTATGTTAGCAAAATTCGCTATAACAACTTTTACCAAGAACAACGACAACGCAAACAGGAACGGCGCGCCTATCCCAGCTGCAACAAATATAAATATTATGTAAACCTGAACATTACTTTTAATTTTTTCTTTGATAATCTTTTGCCTTCTCAAATCCTCTGCACTATTATCCAACAACTCTGACAACTTCCCCCCCGACCTAAGTCCAGAGATTATAAGGTTCACAACCTGTTCTAAAGCTCTCGAGTTAACCCTTTTTGTCATGTTAAGCAACGCTTTACTTATATCCTTCCCTGTTGCCACTTCTTTTCCGACCGTATAAATCTCTTTCTCCAACGGCCCAAACTCCGGCCTTGCCGCAAGCATCATTGCCTTTTCAATACCCATTCCAGCCCTTAAGTTGCTTGCCATAAGCTGCAACGCGTCCGGCAAAAGTTCATCAACAAGTTTAGCTTTCTTATCCGCCTGGACAACCGCTATAAGGTAAGATGAAAAGAACAAGAAAAACAGAGACAACAAAAACGCATACCCCAGACCAATTTTAGTTATCAATGCTACAAAAAAACTTAAACCTATAGAAAGAACCAACAAAAACAATATCATGAAACCTAACACTTTTTCGGCTGGGTAAACGCTTTCCGCGTTTTGCACAGCATACAACAGCCTTTTTCTAAGCTTCCCTGGTACCAGTTTGGTTGTTAAATTATACAGTTTCATTTAATCACCCATCAATGTTGGCCTTTTCGCTTTAATTATCCCTAAAAACATCAATTGTATAAACGTTACAATAGAGTAAAGGAACAAAAGCAAAGCTTTCGTCAAGTTTTCTGAAAATGATAAAAATGATGAAAGTATTATAAGGAACGTTATTGACAACGCCGGCACGATGACAGTTAACAGCATGTAAAACATCGCTATCGGGTTAAGTTCCGAGCCGTAAGTTTTTATCTGCACTAATTGTTCTTCGGATATTGTCGAAATTATTTCCTGCAACACCTGGCCAATGTCGCTGCCAGACTTCATACCGTTTGACAACTGCCACATTGCCCTCCTGAAATAAGTTGAAGGGTTGTTCATTGTAAGGTTTTTCAACGCGTCAGCCTCTGGCACGCCAGCACTGATCTCCTTGACCGCCATCTTAAACTCGTTGGATATCTCTCCAAAATTTGAATTGGCTATGTTGGCTAATATGTTAAACAACGGCACGCCTGCGCTAACTTGCACCAAAACATTCCTTAACGCATGCAACAAGTTTTTTTCAAGATCATTCAGCCTTCTATTTTTTAGAAGTTTAGGATAATTCAGCTGTTGCAAAAACACAAAAAACGTTAAAATTAAAGTTATAATAAAACTTGACGTAAACACATTTGTTGTTATAATGCCTTTTGACTTAAGCATTGAAAGCAGGACAGTAAACGTCAAACCTACCAATATAAAAAAAATTAAAGATGAGTATAAGCACATTGCAAAATAATCTTTCTCGTTAACATCCAATCTTGCATGTTTAATGTTAAGTTTTAGCGACTTAAACTTCTTATTATACCACAAACTAATAGGCATAAATATTTTGCTACCTTTTTTCAGCTGGTTAATTGATACTAAAGAAAACGGTATAAACTTCAGCTTCATTTTTTCTTTCTCACTGTTTTTTTAGTAGTAGCTTTCTTCAACACAGCCTCAGGGTCAAGATAATAATTTTTCATAACATCCCCCACGCTTTTAATATCCCTCAAGTTCTGCTTAACCATCCAATCAAGTATAACTTTTTTATTTTTAAGCTCCTTGTTAATCTCGCTCATGTTCATGCCAGTATGCTCGCTCAACTTTTCGAACAGCTTTTGGCTAGCTGAATGCGGAACAATTTTGTCCTTGTTAGGGTTCCATCTGTACAAAAGGTTAGGCTTTGCATAAACCTTATCACCTTCCTCTGAGAGTAAGAACTCTCCAATCTGCATAGCCCTCCTTATACCCCTTCTCCTATCCCTAAACATAACTATGTTAAGGTCAACAGCGTTAAGCAGGTTCGGCGGAGTGTTTATAGGAGGGTTAACCAACCTCCTTATCGTTTCAAGCATACTATCCGCGTGCACAGTCGCGTAAACCGAGTGCCCTGTATGCATCGCCTCGAACATAACTTCAGACTCCTGGCTTCTCCTAACTTCCCCCAATATAATCCTGTCCGGCCTCATCCTTAACGAATTAACCAAAAGGTCAAGCATTTTAACTTCCCCTTTGCCTTCAATGTTAGGCTGCCTTGTAGTCAACGGCGTCCAGTACAAATGCTTTGGCAACTGCAACTCTCTCGTGTCCTCAATGCTTATGATTCTATGGTTAGGCGGTATGAACGGCATGCATACGTTCAACATTGAAGTTTTACCTGCAGCAGTCCCACCGGAAAACAACACGTTAAGTTCATACTCAAACGCCAGCCACAGCAAAGCAAAGATTTCTGAAGACAACGTGTTATTCCTTATAAAATCCACCATGGTCCACGGGTCCCGTGCAAACTTTCTTATGGTTATGGTGTTCCCTTTCGTTGATATTGGAAACAACACAGCGTTCGACCTGTCTCCTGTAACCAAGTGCGCGTCAAGCAAAGGCGTAAGCGTTGTTATCTGTCTTCCAACTCTTCTGGCAATTATGTTAGCATAATTTTGTATTTGTGCTTCATTTTCAGGTTTAATATTGCTTACAAGCCAGCCATACCTTTTATGGTACACCCTTGCAGGTTCATTTGAAGAATTAACCACAATCTCTTCCAGTTGTTCATCAGATAAAAGAAACTCAAAGTTACCCAGGCCAAGCATGTCTCTTATAAGCTTAGACGTTAACTGTTTTTTCACCTCAGCAGACAACTTTGGCAGTTCTTCCTTAATCAAATCTTCAGACCTGTGCTTAAACTGCTTTTTCAATCTTTCAACCACTTTCTGGTCAAACATTTCCACGCCGCTTATATCCATTTCCAATATAAGCTTGCTTTTTATGTTCTCAAGCAACGCCATTGTTGCGGGCTTAAACTCTGGAAGTTTAACTTGATACTTTAAAGATTTGCCTTTACCCTTAATTTGAACTGAAGTTGTTATCCCTTCACATTTAATATTATACTTTTCTTCATTTTCCATCTTGTTTCACCTTTAGTTTCACATCACCAAACGCCGGCACAACTATTTCTATCAGGTTATAATTCTCAAGCAACCGTGCCCATTCTTCAGCTTTTTCTGCAGATATGTTAAACTCTTTTTGGACGTCTTTTAAAGTAACTTCACCTTTTTCCTGTATCATGTTATACAACTTATCAAAATCAGTTTCAATTTTTTTTGACGTTGTTTTTTTCTTAGTTTTTTTCACGACAACCTTTTTGCTAACTTTATGCACAATCTTTTTACGATTTAAGAACAGCATAGTTTGCAACACAACCAACACTGCCAGCAAGCTAAAAAACCAAACCCATTTTTCCAAAACAAATAGGTAAAATAAGGCTATAACAATAGCCAAGAATGCTACAAAGTAAAATGTGTTTTTGTTTAGTTTAAGTTTTTCCATAAAATTCGGGTTAACCTTCTTGGTTTTTTTTATAGGTTTACTAACCTTTTTAGTTTTCTTCGCTTTAAGTCTTTTGTAAACGACAAACGCGGCAAGGTGTATCAAAACCAGCAACGTGGTTAAAGTAAAAAAAAGCTTCCATAATTCTACCATTATAGCATAAACATCTAAGAGAACAATTAATATTAATCCAACTATATAAGCT
>RFJO01000052.1 GCA_003694495.1 Candidatus Woesearchaeota archaeon | reverse complement strand
TATTGTTTGAAAGACTATAATAAACACTTTTGCCTTCTCTTCTTGATTCAACAATGCCTAAATTTTCAAGCTTGG
Organism: Candidatus Woesearchaeota archaeon; assembly: GCA_003694495.1. Lineage (GTDB taxonomy): Archaea > Nanobdellota > Nanobdellia > SCGC-AAA011-G17 > GW2011-AR17 > J104. The sequence goes on along the minus strand of RFJO01000052.1, from coordinate 9,415 downwards.
CTAATTGTATGGAAACTGTTGACTGAGTTCTCTTAACAAATGGAATAATCTCGCATACGCATTTATCCCCTTTTAGAAGCAACCTTACTATCTTTAACCTTGTTTCGTCAGCTAAAGCTTTGAAAATTTTTAAAGATTCTTCCATTTTTATATATTGATATGTATCAATTCCTTATAAAAGTTTTGGAGATGGGAAAATTTATTTGTTTTATACACACATCTAATTGTTGTAAAAAATTAAGATTGGCAAATGTTAGATCTCTCAATTTGAACAGATGTGTGCTCAATGTGGAACTTTTCTTTCACTAACTCATTAATCTTTTTTATGAATTCGTCAGTTTTATGCTTGTAATTATTTCCAATGCAAATATGGCAGGACAAAAAGAAATCCCTGCTGTTTATTGCCCAAATGTGTAAGTTGTGAACATCCTCAACACCTTCCATGCTCATAATAAAATTATAAACTTCGTTGATATCTATACCTTCAGGCACACCTTGCATGAAAATGTGCAGGCAAGTTTTTATTACGTCAAAACTGCTGTAAAAAATCATTAACGCTATGATTAAACTTGCAATGATGTCAATAAAAATATAGTTAGTAAAATAGATTATGGCTGCGCCTGTAATGACAAACAAAGATGATATGGTGTCATAAAATAAGTGTAAATATGCTGCGCGCATGTTGACTGAAGATTCTTTCTCCTTGTTTAAAATTAAAATCGATACAAAGTTGCCGATTAGGCCTATTGAACCTATGCCAAACATTAAGCCTAGAGAAATCTCCCTTGGACTGTTAAGCCTTTTGTACGCTTCAAACAAGATATAGAATGCTATCGCAACTAAAGCTAATGCGTTTATTAATGCGGTGAATATCTCAACCCGCTTAAACCCGAAAGAATGGCGCCTGCTTGGGCCTTTGTGTGAAAATTTTTCACCGATGTAACCTAAAATTAAAGATAAAACGTCAGAAAGGTTGTGACTTGCGTCAGAGATTAAAGCTAAGCTGCCTGACACAATGCCGCCAATGTATTGAGCAATTGTAATGATTATGTTCAGGATAATTGTCCAGCCTAACTTTTTACCATGGCCATGATTGTGAGACATGTATGTAACTAAATTCTGAATAATTATAAAACTTTTGAAAGACACCAACAACTTTGATAAACATTAAGCTTATAAATAATTACTATCTCTTGCCGAGTATGTGCGGAATAATTGGAGTATTTAACCAGGATAATCCAAAAGAAAAAGTTTTACATGGGTTAAAAATAATCAGGAATAGAGGGAAAGATTGTTTTGGCGTATCAGATGGAAAAGTTACGTTAACTTCCAAAAAAATTGAAGACTTGAACAATTACGCATCTAGTTTACCTTTCCTACTTGGCCACAACCTGCACTCAATTGTGGGGGAAGTGCCGCAGCCGTTAAACGGTATAAACTCAACATTGGTTGCAAACTGCGAGATATATAACTGGAAAGAGCTTGACCAAAAGTATAACTTTAATTCAAGAAATGATGCAGAACTTCTGCTTAACATTCTTGACAAGAAAGGTATAGAAGGAATAGAAGAACTTGACGGAGTGTTCGCTTTTGCTTATTTGAAACAAAACAAACTTTATCTTGCAAGAGACATATTCGGTGTGAAGCCTTTATGGCTGTCAAAACAAAACGGGTTATTCTTTTGCTCTGAAAGCAAAGTCCTAAAACATTTTAAACAATCTTACATTGAAGAACTTAACCCAAGGACAATCATGATTTATGATGTAAAAAAAAATAATTTTGAAATAATAGAAAGAAAGTTCTTTTCAACCAAGCCTGAGATAAAAAAAGATTATAACACAATCAAAAGAGAACTTACAGGGTTAATTGTAAACGCTGTGGCTAAACGCATACCTGACCAGAAGTTTGCCATACTTTTTTCGGGCGGGGTTGATTCAACAATAATTGCCTTGATCTGTAAAAAGCTCGGAGTGGATTTTACATGTTACACTGCTGCTTATACTGGAGGCAATATAGGATATCCTGAAGACCTAAAATGGGCAAAAAATATTGCAGACAAGTACGGGTTTGAACTGAAGGTGAATGAGCTTGACCTTGAACAGGTTGAGAATTATCTTAAAAAAGTTGTGCCACTGATAGAAAACAATAACGGCGTCAAGGCTTCAGTTGCATTAACATTTTACGCTGCATGCGACCTGGCAAGGAAAGACGGTGCAAGGGTTATCTTCTCCGGGCTGGGAAGTGAAGAACTTTTCGCGGGATACTACCGGCATAAGAATTCTTATGATGTCAACAAAGAATGCTTGTCAGGGTTAAGAATAATATACGAAAGGGACAATTACAGGGATGATGTTGTTACAATGAACAACAACCTTGAGTTAAGGGTGCCTTTCCTTGACAAAGATCTGGCTGAGTATGCACTGAAGATACCGGCAAAGTATAAGCTAAACGAAAAAAGGGATAAGATTGTGCTGAGAGATGTGGCAAAAGATTTCGGGTTAAAAGAGGATTATGCTGAAAGGCCGAAAAAAGCTGCACAGTACGGAAGCAAGTTTGACAAGGCTATAAGGAAGCTTGCAAAAAAGAATGGGTTTGAGCTTAGAACGCAGTACTTAAGGTCATTATACCCAGAAGCGAATGAAAGAGTGGCAGTGCTGTTCAGCTCGGGCAAGGATTCTGGGTTGGCGTTGCATGTGATGAGAAAGATGAATTATGATGTTGAATGTTTGATAACGATTAAGTCAGAGAACCAAGATTCCTGGATGTTTCATACGCCAAACACTGACATTGCAGAACTTCAAGCTGAGGCTATGGGATTGCCAATAATTGTACAAACGACAGAAGGCGAAAAGGAGAAAGAACTTGCTGACCTGAAAAAAGCTATACAAAAAGCAAAAGATAAATTCCATATAGAAGGAGTCGTGACTGGTGCCTTATATTCAAGGTATCAAAGGGACAGGGTTGAAAAAATCTGTGACGAGCTTGGACTGAAGTCATTTTCGCCTTTATGGCACATGAACCAGGAAGAAGAAATGAGAACACTGGTTAATGAAGGGTTTGAATTTATATTTAGTTCTGTTGCTGCTGACGGCCTGAACAAAAAATGGCTTGGAAAAGTTATAACAAATCAAGATATTGACAAGCTTGCAGAATTGAACAAAAAAAACGGTATAAATATTGCCGGGGAAGGGGGAGAGTTCGAAAGTTTGCTGCTTGACTCGCCTGAGTTTAAAATGAAGATAATAATAGAGGATGGCGAAATTGTTGAGCAAGATGAAAATACTGCAAAGTTTATTGTTAAGAAAGCCAAACTTGTCAGGAAATAACAGTGCCTTTAAACTTCTTTGAACTTAAAAAATTCTCAAGGTTCTTCACGCCTTTCATTATGACAACCTTAATCCCCGCCTTCATTGTAATCTCTGCTGCTTCATGGTCAAGCACAAAATGCATGCCGGGCTTTTTCTTTACTTTTGCAATTATTTTGCTGAACTCTTTATGCGACAATTTAGGAATGAACTTTGCGTTTTTATATTTGTTAGGATCTTTGTCAAACAAACCGTCAACGTTAGTCATGTTTATCAAAACATCTGCGTTAAGGTAATCCGCTATCATGGCAGTTGTGCCGTCAGAGGTCTGGCTGGGAGTAAGACCGCCGCATACAACTACTTTATTAACCTTGACAGCGTCGCCAATCTCTTCCAATGTTGTAGGGATTTCTTTATTAGACATTTGACCAAAAAATGATGATAATAAGTACGCATTTAACCTTGTAGCTTCAATGCCCATTAAGTCAAGGTTGTATTCGTTAATGTTTTCTTTCTTTAACGCATTAATATACATCCTTGCAGTATGACCGCCGCCAGTACAAATGACGAACTTTTTATCTTTAAACTTTAATAAACATTTTTTTAATTGTTTAATGAACTGGTAATTTATTTCTTTAGGTACGATCAGCGAACCGCCAACAGATATAACAATGGTTTTCATTATATATTTATAAGAAGTAAAATGATTTAAAGCTTTTGTTCGTTGTACCACCTTAAAAACTCTTCAACTGCCTTCTTCCTGTGAGAATATTGCTCTTTCTCTTGCTTACTCATCTCTGAAAATGTCCTTGTTTCACCTTCAGGAATGAACAATGCATCGTAATCAAAGTTTATAACATCGCTAACCTGTTCAGCAATTTCTCCTTTGCAAACACCGGTAAAAGTTACAGGCATCTGGCCAGGTTTGCAATACGCAATGGTTGTACGGAAAAATGCGCCACGTTTTTTATTTTCCAATAATCTTAAAATGCCTTCAAAACCTATCCCTGAAAAAACAACATGAGCATTCGGGCCGGGAAAGTTGTTGTACTCTTCAAAATATATCCCAGTGTCTTCTACAATCAAAGGAGCGTTCAACTGCTTGACTGCAGCCAAAGCTTTGCTTATGCTTACTTCTTTTTCAGAGTCGTACTTTTTCTCAACTATTGGGATTTTTGACTGCAACAGTTCTATATCATGCTTCTCAAGCATAAGCCTGACTTCCTCAAACTTATGGTCGTTGGTGGTAACAAAAAATAATCGTTTTGCCATGATTTAAGGTAAAAAATAATAGTTTAAATTGTTTTTGGATTACAAATAACCAATGAAAAACATTTCCTGCTCTGAAAGAACATATTTAAGCCTGCGCTCAAATTCCTTTTTCTGTTCTACTGCTCTTTCATCTCCAGCCTCAATCCTTAATTCCAAAATCTCACGCTGAAGTGTCATAAACTCGCCATACTCGCTTCTGGATAATGGCTTGGCAACAGATTTAAGGCGATTTGGCAAACGAGAATAATAACTTAAATATTTCTCAAGCTTAGATTGCTCCAAAAAACAATTTTCAACCAATAATTTATAAATTTCAGGCAAATTTTCCATTATCATATAAGGTATGATGTTTGGTTTAAATATTTTGTGAAGTATAATAATGACATAATTTATTTAAACTGTTAAAAAATATCCAACCTTGTCGTAAAAAGACGGTGAAAACATGGAAATTAATCAACAAAACTTAACACCTGCAATGAGGCAGTATGTTGCAGTAAAACAAAAGCATAAAGATTGTATTGTGTTGTTCAGGATGGGAGATTTCTATGAAACTTTTTACGATGATGCCGTAACTGTTGCAAGAGACCTGGAAATTACTTTAACATCCAGAGGAAAAGGTGAAAAAAAAGCGCCGTTGGCAGGCATACCTTACCATGCACTCGATAATTATCTAGCAAAACTAGTGAGAAAAGGGCACAAGGTTGCAATCGTGGAACAAGTGGAAGACCCTAAGCTTGCAAAAGGTCTAGTGAAAAGAGATGTTGTGAGGATAGTTACGCCAGGAACTATAATTGAAAGCCAAATGCTTGACTCAAAATCAAACAATTATCTTGCATCCTTGTATGTGAAAAAAGATAAATTCTCAATGGCGTTGTGTGACATATCAACAGGAGAGTTCCTGGTGATAGATGAAAAAAATGTCGAGCATCTGGCTAACGAAATTGTCAAGTATAACCCGAAAGAGTGTATTGTGCCGTTAACTTTGCTGGTAAACAAAGAATTAATCACAAACATGGAAAAAAATAATATTTATGTAACAAACTATGATGACAGGCATTTTAGTTATGATAATTCAATTAACAAAATCAAAACGCATTTTAATGTGTCGTCAATTGAAGGGTTTGGAATTAATGCGGAAAGTAACGCGGTTAACGCCATCGGCGCGTTGCTGGCTTATATACAAGATACACAGTTTTCTTCTCTGAATTATATTAATAAAATAACTTTAGTGAATGATGATGAGTTCATGAGGCTGGATGCGAGCACGATAAGGAACCTTGAAATACTGAATAATATAAAAGATAACACCAGCAGGGGAAGCCTGTTAAGTGTGCTGGACAGGACTGTGACGGCCATGGGGTCAAGGTTGTTGAAAAAGTGGATAGTGGAGCCGTTGCTAAACGTGAACGAGATTAATAAAAGGCTTAACGCTGTGAAGCATCTAAAGAATAATAGTATGCTAAGGGAAGAGATTGTTTCATTGCTAAAGGGAGTTAATGATGTTGAAAGATTAATATCAAAAGTGAACTACGGCACGGCCAACGCTCGAGACCTGTTAGCGTTAAAAGCGTCGTTAAGGCACATACCGTTAGTTTGCAAAAAGCTTAGGCCGACAGTGTGCGATAACCAAAACATTTTATTGTCAGACTTGTGCATGATAGACGATTTCTCAGCCTTGGTTGAGCTTCTTGAAAATGCTGTCAGGGAAGATGCGTTGGCAACAGTGAGGGAAGGCAACATTATCAGGCCTGAGTTTAATGAAGAACTGAAAAAGTTGCATGAGATAAAGTATAACGGGAAAAATTTTATACAAAATATTGAAAATAAAGAACGTGAAAAAACCGGGATAAAAAATTTGAGAGTTGGGTTTAACAAAGTTTTCGGGTATTTTATTGAAGTTTCAATGTCTAACCTGCACCTTGTGCCGGAAAGTTATATAAGAAAACAAACAAGGGTCAACTCGGAAAGGTTTATAACGGAAGAACTTAAAGAACAAGAAGCATTAATACTCGGAGCGCAAGAAAAAATTCAGGCGCTGGAGTATGAAATATTTCAGGACGTGATGAAAAAAGTGCAAAATTATACTAAAGAAATACAAGATACGGCAAGGAAAATTGCCATGATAGATGTGCTGGCAGGGTTTGCAAAAGTTTCGGCTGAGAATTCTTATGTAATGCCGGAAGTGAACGAGTCTAATGACATATTCTTAAAAGATTCAAGGCATCCTGTAGTGGAAACTATTCAAACAAACTTTATACCAAACGATATTAACATTAACAATTATGAAATAATGGTGATAACTGGGCCGAACATGGCCGGGAAAAGTACTGTGCTTAGACAGGTTGCGTTGAACGTGTTAATGGCGCAAGTTGGGTGTTTTTGTGCTGCAACAGAGGCAAGGATTGGAGTAGTGGACAGGATTTTTACAAGGGTCGGCGCGTATGATGACTTGTCAATGGGGCAGTCAACGTTTATGGTGGAAATGATTGAGGCTGCGAACATACTCAACAATGCTACATCAAAAAGCCTTATCATATTTGACGAAATCGGGAGAGGCACTTCAACGTTTGACGGCGTGTCAATTGCGTGGAGCATTGTGGAGTATATATATAACAAGATTAAAGCTAAAACAATGTTTGCAACGCATTATCATGTGCTAAACAAGCTTGAAGCTGAGTATGAAAGGGTGAAAAATTATAACATTGCTGTTGAAGAAAACGGGGATGACATAATTTTCCTGCATAAGCTTGTTGAAGGCGGCACGGACAAGAGTTATGGTGTGCATGTGGCTAAGATCGCAGGGTTGCCGAGAGAAGTAGTTGAACGGGCTAAACAAATACAGAAAAAACTTGAAGAAGAAGATGAAATGATGAAAAAGATTAATGCTAAGCATTTTATACAACAAAAAACTTTGCTGGAGCTGTGAAAATGGAAATAAAAGTGTTGGATGAAAAACTTATCAATAAGATTGCAGCAGGGGAGGTTATAGAAAGGCCTGCATCTGTAGTGAAAGAACTGATTGAAAATTCTATTGACGCCGGGGCAACTAGCATATCAGTTGAAGTGAAAAATTTTGGCAAGGGTATGATAAAAGTAATGGATAACGGGAATGGTATGAGTGAAGATGATGCAAGGTTGTGCATACTAAGGCATGCGACGAGCAAAATCAATGATGAAAATGATCTTTTCAATATAAACACATTGGGTTTTAGAGGGGAAGCGTTGGCTTCAATTGCAGCGGTGTCGCACATGTTTATAACAACATGCAAGAAAGGTGCCATGAAAGGGTATATGGTAGAAGTTGAAGGCGGGAAACTTGTAAGAGATGAATCTGTTGCGCCAAGGGGAGGTACAATAGTAGAAGTGAGAGACCTGTTCTTTAACGTGCCGGCAAGGTTGAAGTTTCTTAAATCTGATACGAACGAACTGCGGAACATAATCGATATAGTGACAAGGTATGCGCTGATTAACACAGATAAAACAATAAAGCTTGTGCACAACGGCCATAGCCTTGTGTCCAGCCCGGCATCCTTAACAATGATCGATAACATATCTTCTGTCTATGGGTTAGAGGTGGCTAAACAATTGATGGAGGTTGAGTACAGCAACGAGTATGTGAAAATAAATGGTTATGTCTCAAAACCTTCGCTGCTTAAATCTGAAAAGTCTATGCAATCGTTCTATGTTAATGGAAGATATGTAAAGGATGATACAATACAACAAGCGTTGTACGATGCGTACCATACACTGTTGTTCGTGAACAAGCACCCGGTAGTCGTGCTTGACATAAATATTGATGCGAAAAAGATTGACGTGAACGTGCACCCGACAAAAGATAAAATCAAGTTTGATAACCCTACAAAGGTTTACGATGCAGTGTTTGATGCTGTAAGAAACACATTGAAAAATAATTCGTTGATAACTGATTTCTCTGACATCGAGGAAAATGTGCAGCTGAGCTTTGAAAAACCAAAACCGAAAGAAAAGAGTTTGGGCAATGAGATGAAAAAAAGTTATTTTGACAATGATGTTAGCGAACAAAAAACTATTGTTGTGAAAGAAGAAAAAAAAGAAAAAGTTAAACTGCCAGAGATGAAAGTGTTGTGCCAGATAATGAAAACGTTTTTCATTGCGGAAACTGAAGACGGAGTGATGTTGATTGACCAGCATGTGGTGCAGGAAAGGGTGTTGTATGAGAAGTTTATGAAACAGTATATGAACAAGGAAATTAAACAACAACAATTGTTAAGCTCGAAGATAGTTGAACTGCCGCCGAAGGAAGCTGAGTACCTAAGGCAAAATGTTGATGTTGTGAAACTTTACGGGTATGACGTGGAACATTTCGGCGAGAATAGTTTTAAAATAAATGCAGTGCCGATGGTGTTCAATAAAGTGCAAAACGGTTTGATGGAACTTGTTGCGGAACTTGCGAATAATGAAAAGTTGTCAATAGAAAACATGCAGGAAGATATTATCACCAGAATGGCGTGCAGGGCGTCAGTTAAGGCCGGCGATGAAGTTACAGTGGCGCAAATGAATAAGTTGTTAGATGAACTTGACAAGTGTACACTGCCTTACACCTGCCCGCACGGAAGGCCGATATTTATTAAACTGACTTATGATGACCTGGATAAAATGTTTAGAAGGAAAGCTTAAGAAAGAAGTTATCTACTTTTTTATATTTAAAACCTTTATTAGATAAGGCAACATTTGCTACGTATTTTGATATCCCTACTTCTTGAAATAAGGTTTCGTATACCTAATTTTTTCAGACGAACAGTATCTACGCAGGTAGCTGATTAATTCTTATTTTTAGCAAATGATAAGAAATATAATCC
>RFJO01000005.1 GCA_003694495.1 Candidatus Woesearchaeota archaeon | reverse complement strand
ATTTTTTTAAACTGTTGTCTATTAAATTGTTTCTAGGGTCAAACTGTTGTAAGTAAAACCGTTTTGAGCCCTTAATAAGATTACAAATGCCTATTAAATCTTCTTTGCTTACAAATTTTTTTACCATGGTTGTCCTGAACTCATAATCAATGTTAGATGATTTTATTATCTCAATAGATTCCTTTATTTTTTCTAAATCTAATTCTGTTGATGTGGCTTTAGAATAATTGTTTAATGAGGATTTAATGTCCATAGCAATATAGTCTAAGAGCTTGGATGACAACAAATTCTTTAACATATCAGGGTTGGTGCCGTTGGTGTCAAGTTTTACTTTTAATTTAAGAGATTTTATCTTTTTAACCAGCTCAGGCAAATCACTATGTATAGTGGGTTCGCCGCCAGTTATGCATACACCGTCAGTAAGATGTTTTCTTTGCTCTAAGAATTCTAAAATCTTTGACTGGCTCAATTCTTGGCCTTTGCTTTCAACAAGCTCAGGGTTATGGCAGAAAGGGCAACGAAAGTTGCAGCCGCCGGTGAAAATAGTAGATACTATGTTGCCTGGGTAATCTACCAAGGATGTTCTTATAAAACCTAAAATTTTCATTCTACCATAACTTTTTCATTTTCACAAAATTTTAGTAGTTGGTTGTTTTCAACACCTTCTGAAGATCTAAGGCAAACCTCTTCTGAAAATGTTTTTCTTTCCTTGTATTCTTGCTGCTTGCCGTCGTTCCAAAACTGTACAGGCCTGTAATAACCAACTACTCTTGAGTAAACTTCACATTTGCGGTTGCATTTTGACATTAGTATCACCTCCTTTTTCTTCAACTTCATACGGGCAAGTAAAATGCTCACCCTTAATGTAACCATGCACTGGACAAATGCTAAACGTAGGAGTTATTGATATGTAAGGCAAACGGTAATTTTGCGTGATCCTTTTTACCAACAACTTGCATGTTTGTGCATCAGATATCCTTTCACCAACAAACGTGTGCAAAACAGTTCCGCCAGTGTACTTGCACTGAATGTCGTCTTGCAAGTCTAAAGCTTCGAACACGTCGTCTGTATAATTTACAGGAAGTTGTGTGCTGTTAGTGTAGTATGGCACATCCTTTGTACCTGCTGTGATAATGTTAGGGTAAAGCTTTTTATCAAGCCTTGCCAAACGGTAAGATGTGCCTTCGGCAGGCGTGGCTTCAAGGTTGTAATTATCATTGGTAACGTTTTGGTAATGGAACACTTGTTCTCGCATGACGTCAAGAACCTTTAATGTAAACTTTTTGCCTTCCTGTGATGCAATGTTCACACCTAATAAGTTTAGCAAAGCTTCGTTCATACCAATCAAACCGATTGTGTTGAAATGGTTTGACCAATATTTGCCAGTTGTGGCTTTTACACCTTCAAGGTATTTTCTTGAATAAGGGTAAAGCCCTTGTTCGGTAAATGTTTCTACAACCTTCCTTTTTATTTCTAAACTGTCCTTTGCATGGTCCATTAACTCTAGGATTCTTTCAATAAACTCGTCTTCGTTCTTGGCAGTGTATGCAGCCCTCGGAAGGTTTATTGTTACAACGCCAAGGCTTCCTGTTAACGGGTTGGATGCAAAAATGCCACCGCCACGTTTTCTTAATTCTTTATTGTCCAACCTTAACCTGCAACACATGCTTCTTACATCGTCTGGTTTCATGTCAGAGTTAACAAAGTTGGCAAAGTAAGGAATGCCAAGCTTGGCGGTCATTTCAAACAATTTGTCCATTATTGGAGAGTCCCAGTTTAAGTCTTTGGTTATATTATATGTAGGGATAGGGAACCCAAACAAACGCTGCCTTGCGTCGCCTTCCATCATGACGTCAATGAAAGCTTCGTTAACCATGTCCATTTCGTTCTGAAACTCGCTGTAAGTTGCGTCCATAGGCTTGCCTCCAATGATTACAGGAGATTTTTGAAGCATGGGCGGAACAGTAAGGTCCATTGTAAGGTTGCTGAACGGGCACTGGAACCCTACCCTGGTTGGAACGTTCATGTTAAATATGAACTCTTGCATTGCTTGCTTGACATCTTTATAACTAAGCTTATCGTACCTTACAAAAGGCGCAAGGAATGTGTCAAAGTTTGAAAAAGCGTTTGCGCCAGCAGTTTCACCTTGCAAGGTGTAAAGAAAATTTGTTATTTGTCCTAATGCTGTCCTGAAATGCTTGGCAGGCTTGCTTTCAATTTTACCGGCAACACCGCCAAAACCTTTAATTAAAAGATCTTGCAAATCCCAACCTGCACAATACGCACCCAATATCTGCAAATCATGAATATGAAAATCGCCGTTAACGTGCAAGTCCCTTATTTCTGGCGGGTAAATCTTGTTCAACCAATAATTAGAACTTACTATTGAAGCAATGTGGTTGTTAAGCCCCTGCAAAGAATAACTCATGTTGCTATTCTCTTTTACACGCCAATCTAGCTGGTTAAGGTAACCGTCCATGATTTCGTTTGAATTGACAAAAGACCTAAACTCACGTAAACGCTTGTGCTGTTCCCTGTAAATTATGTAAGACTTGGCGGTTTTAGCATGACCGCCTTCAATTAAAGTTTTCTCAACTGCATCCTGGACATCTTCTACTGTTGGAATATGTTCTTCATTAAACCCACGAGTCTTTAACAAATGCACAACCATGTCAGCCAACAAATCTGCCTTTTCCCTGTCCCTGCCGCCAACAGCCTTGGCCGCGCGAAATATTGCATCTGCAATTTTTGCTTTGTTGAATAGAACAACACTACCATCCCTTTTTTTCACTTGATTAATCATGTTTTCACCTCGTTTTATAAGCGGAAAGTTTTAGGATACTTTTCTATTTATATAATTATGTGTTCTCTGTTATCACTTTCTTATAAGCTTCCGAAGCTCCTCTTCAAATGAAGTTATATCAGTGAACTCTCTGTATACTGAGGCAAACCTGATATACGCGACCTTGTCAACTTTTTTTAAGTATTTCATAACAAGCTCGCCCAACTTCTTTGACGTAACTTCAGACTTGCCAGCTATAATCTCTTGCTCAATCTTGTCGATTATGCTATCAATTGTCTCGGCCGAGATCTGACGTTTCTGGCATGCTATTATGATGCCCTTCTTTAACTTGTTCCTATCATACGCTTCCCTTCTGCCGTCTTTCTTTACAACTATGATGTTAGACGTTTCAATCCTTTCATAAGTTGTGAAACGCTTACTGCACTTCAAACACTCCCGCCTACGCCTGATTGACGTGTTGCTTAAAGACTCCCTAGAGTCCAAAACCTTTGTTTCGTTGTGCTGACAATATGGACATTTCATTTTGAAGTGATAACAATATGTTGTGTTTTATTTTTATTTTATATACAATATGTAGTATTTATTGTTTTTAAAGATTTAGGT
>RFJO01000051.1 GCA_003694495.1 Candidatus Woesearchaeota archaeon | reverse complement strand
ATGTTCAGATGGTTCTGAGGGTAATAGAAATATTTATTTTGAAAATAATGCTTTTTGGGGTATGTTGTTGAATGCTGTTGGATATAGAGATAGGGCTAAGAAAGTTATTAAATCAATAAATAATATAGGATTAGTTATAGATGGTGGCTTGGTAAGAAGGCGTCTAAAACAAGGTTCTTTTGATCCTGTTGCAAATATTATTTATTCTTCTGATAATGCCTATTGGGGTCTATTGTTGAATGCTGTTGGAAAAAAATTTAGGGCAATTAAAGTTATTAAATCAATGAAGAAGATAGGATTGCTTAGGGATGATGGTTTAGTAAGTTACGATGTAATGAAAAATGGTCCTGTCTTAAGTTCTAATATTTATTCTTATAATAATGCCTTATGGGGTATGTTGTTGAATGCTGTTGGAAAAAAACGTAAGGCAATTAAAGTTATCAAATCAATGAAGAATATAGGTTTAGTTAGGCGCGATGGCTTGGTAGATTCCTCTAAAAATCCAAATCATCTTTATGGGGATATGCGCCTTTATTCTTATAATAATGCCTTATGGGGTTTGTGCCTTCATCCAGAAGGTTATAAAGTTTTCACAGGAGAGACAGAATGAATGGAGTTGAAGTGGAAATACTTGAAAGCTATCATTTTAGTATTGAAGATAAAGTTATGGCTCTGAAGATTCTTTAAAAGCTGTTTAATTTATGTATAATTTAGGCGAAAAGAAACATCCCTAAATAATAACCTTACTTAGCAATTTTTACTTGGCAGTCATAAAAAGATTTATATAGGAGCTATTGTGAAACTCAAACAGGAAAAATGGCAGACTTAGCAGATGAAATAGAAAGGTTGTCTTGTCTTGACATAAGAAAAGTCGATGAAAGCGAGTTGTATCCTTTATTTTATGATTTTTTAGATGAAGATTTGTTTAAGCTTGAGACTACACCTGATGACTTGTCATTTTTTTTGGATTTAGGCGTTTTAAACAAAAAAGAGCTTAAGAATTATGAAAAAGCAAGAAAGGTTTTTGTTCAAGGGGAGCATAACCAAAAAATTTCAGAAAAAAAATATAAAAAAAGCATAGAATGCCTTGAGACTGTTTATAAAAAAATCATGCATTATTTTTTGGGTTTGGAAAATTCTGATTTAGTGATTGGTTCTGATAACCCTGGCTTAAAATCAGTAATAGAGAAGATTAAGGATGATGGAAGGGATGCCTTGTACAAGATCATGGAGGATTTTGAAGCGCTTGTGATGTATGAGCAACTTAGAGAGTATTTTAATGAGAATAAAAGATTTACGAGAGATGGTGTGGAAAAGTTTAGACAGAATAAAGTAAGCCTTGAAGCTGTTGCAAAACTTTCAAAACATGATTTTAGTGTAGAGGATATAATTCAATATGAAGAGGATTTAAGACGGCTTGCTAAAATCCCAGGAGCTAGAGAGAATTATTTTTATTATTTTGAATACAATCTAGAATCTTCTCCAAAAATGACTATTGATAGGTTAAGAGAAATATATGATATTGAAATGTTATATAGAAGACTGAAAAGGTCTAAAGTTGCTGGCTTGATAAGTAAAGATATAAGTGCCTTTATTAAAAATGATGATGCCTTATGGGACATGTTGTTGAATACTCTTGGGGAAAAATATAAAGCAATTCATGTTGTTGAGTCAATGGAAGAAATTGGTTTAGTTAGGCCTGATGGCTTAGTATGTGGGTATGTAAAACAAGATGGTTCTGCTGGGAATATGAATGTTTATTCAGATGCTAATGCCTTATGGGGTATGTTGTTGAATGCTCTTGGAGAAAAAGATGAAGCTAAGAGAGTTGTTAAGTCAATGAATAGGACATATTTAGTAAGGAGAGATGGCTTGATAAGGAAGTATGTAAAAGCGGATGGTTCTTATGACGATATCTGGGAACTTTTTGCTTTGAAGGATTTGTATATTTTCTTTTCTGGTAATAATGCTTTATGGGGAATGTTGTTGAATGCAGTTGGAGAAAAATATGAAGCTAGGCAAGTTGTTAAGTCAATGGAGAAGAGAGGATTAGTCAGGGATGATGGCTTGGTAAGTGGGTATGTAGAAGCAAATCTTTTTGATGGGTCTAGGCTTGTTCATTCTTATGATAATGCTTTATGGGGAATGTTGTTGAATGCTCTTGGAGAAAAATATGAAGCTAAGAGAGTTATTCATTCAATGGAGAAGATAGGATTAGTCAGGGATGATGGACTGGTAAGTCACTGCGTATATGCAGATGGTCCTAGGCTAGATAATAATGTTTATTCAGATGTTAATGCCTTATGGGGCATGTTGTTGAATGCAGTTGGAGAAAAAGATGAAGCTAGGCAAGTTGTTAAGTCAATGGAGAAGTTAGGCAATTTAGTAAGGAGTGATGGCTTGATAAGGAAGTATGTAAAAGCGGATGGTTCTTATGACGATAAATGGGATCTTTTTGGTTTGAAGGATTGGTATCTTTTCTCTTCTAATAATGCTTTATGGTGCATGTTGTTGAATGCTGTTGCTTATAGAGGTAAAGCAGTTCAAGTTGTTGAATCAATGAAGAACATAAGCAATTTAGTTAGGGCAGATGGCTTGGTAAGTTTGTATGTAATACCAAATGGTAATGGTTTTAATATGGATGTTTCTTCTTATAATAATGCCTTATGGGGTTTGTGCCTTCATCCTGAGGGTTATAAAGTTTTCACAGGAGAGACAGAATGAATGGAGTTGAAATGGAATTTCTTGAAAGGTATAATTTTAAAGTTATGGCTCTAAAGATTCTTTAAAAGTTGTTTAATTTATGTATGCTGTTGGCGAAAAAGATGAAGCAATTCAAGTTGTTGAATCAATGAAGGGATTCGACTATTTGGTAAGGGGTAATGGTTTGGTAAATCAGTGTGTAGGTTCAGATGGTTTTTCTGTAAATAAGGACATTTATTCTTATGATAACGCTTTATGGGGATTGTTGTTGAATGCTGTTGGGTCTAGAAAAAAAGCTAAGAAAGTTGTTAAATCTATTAAGTGGAAACGTTTAGCTAGACGTGATGGGTTGGTAAGTGCGATTATATATCGTAATACTTCTAATAGAAATACAAATGTTTATTCTGATGATAATGCTTTATGGGGAATGTTGTTGAATGCTGTTGGGTATAGAGATAAAGCAATCCAAGTTGTTGAGTCAATGAATAAATTAGGCAATTTAGTTAGGCCTGATGGGTTGGTAAGTAGTTATGTAAAAGCAAGGGGTTCTTTTGGAAATAGAACTGTTTATTCAGATTCTAATGTTTTATGGGGCTTGTTATTAAACGCTCTTGGATATAGGGATAAAGCAATCCAAGTTGTTGAGTCAATGAATAACTTAGGCGATTTGGTTAGGGGTGACGGCCTGGTTAGTAAGTGTGTAAAAGCAAATGGTTCAGATAGAAATATGGATGTTTATTCTTATGATAATGCCTTATGGAGCATGTTGTTGAAGGCTGTTGGTAAAAAAGATGATGCTAGAAAAGTTATCCAATCTATGAAAAGATTAGGCAATTTAGTAAGAAGAGATGGTTTGGTAAGTTACTATGTTAAACAAGATGGCTCTAAAGGCGACACTAATGTTTATTCTGTTTCTAATGCCTTATGGGGCTTGTGCCTTCATCCTGAGGGTTATAAAGTTTTTACTGGTGAGACAGAATGAATGGACTCTATGGATCTAAAAAGGAGTTAGAGGAGTATGAAGATGTGCTATTGAGAAGATTGGTTAGCTTGGTTCGACTATATGAAAGTTTAAGCTTAAGATAGTTCCTTTTTTCAATGCCTCTTTCTAACCATGTATCTAAACTTTCTCTTGAGGTATCAGCTAAATCGTTACTAAATCTTGCTCTAAATCTATCAATTGCAGAAGCTTCAAAAAATTCACTAGATCTTTGAACAAAATCATCATAAGCTCTTCTTTTTTTATCATCTGTTAGCCATTCCCTTGCATAATTTAACTGTTTCATTACATCATTAGCGTAATCTTCAAATATTGGAACTGCCCTATCCGGATGCCATATTTGAATCTTTTCAAGATAAGCTCTTTTTATTTCTCTCGTTGTGGCTGTAGGTTCTACTTCTAACAATCGATATAAATCAATATTTGGTGGTCTTTTATCTGTCATATTTTTGTTTTTTTCTTATAGTCTACTCGAGTGCATCGCCTATAATCTTATGTGTTAAAGCAACAACAGTACTAGCTAAATCTTTTTTGTCTGCTTCATTATCTATGCCTTCCGACAGAAAATTACCCATTACTATCTTAAACCTTTCAGTTACTATGCGAGTGTATTCAGGACCTGATATAATCTTGCCCCCAACATTATACTCCCAAGCTCTGCCGCCAAATCCTTCTTCAGCAGTGGAGTAGACATCATCATAATTTTGTTCTTCATTCATTTTCTTTTTCCTCCTTAATTTTATTTTAAACCTGTCTTTTGTTACTATTAAAACGTAACAAATATATAAACCTTTTGGTGCCCTATAAATTTGGTTTTTTAATCTACGTGAGTAAAAATTAACTAGTTTTACATAAACATAATTTTTTTAGCAAAAATTTATAAATTCTGTAAGAATTCACTTCTTAAAATGACTAATAGAAGAGATTTTCTTAAAACTGCTGCTGGGTTAACTGGTTTGTTGGCAGTTGAGGCGTGTGTGCCTCAAACAAAGACGAAACATGTTGTGAATTCTGCATATGCAATGTGTAGCGATAAAAAATATGATATTGATGAAAGGTGTGTGACTTCAAGAGAAACATTGGATGATATGATAAATTCAGCTTACGTTGTCAAAAGATATGTAAAATATGATTATTCGCCGTTGCCTAAATCCTTAAAAGATAAAGTAATGAGAGTTTATGAAGATGGTTTTATACCTAGAGGGCAAGGGTCAAGTGTTATGTTAAAAGACAATTATTTGTTGACAGCGCACCATGTTGTTGGCATTGGAAAGCCTAAAGGCAAACTAATAAGGACTGGGCTGTTATCCTATGTATTCCTTAAACCTCTGGCAAGGAAGTATACAATAACAATAGGGGCTAATGAGTATCCTCTTGAAGTTGTTAAAAAAGGTAAAAACGATTGTGCATTGTTAAGGGCAAAAGATGTGCCAGATGTTTATGAGTTTCCAAAAGTCAAATTTGGCAAACTTAGGGATGTTTCCCCTGGGGATATGGTTTATGTTGTGGGCAATACCTTGGGACATAATATACAGTTTAAAAAAGGAAGTGTTACAAGGATTGGAGAGTTTTCAGATGCATTGTTGAGATATGCTAGAAAAAGGTTGCCTAGGGAAAAATATAATGTATTGCTTAGCGGGAAACATATTTTTATAGACGCAGGCGTGTCAAATGGCGACTCAGGTGGGCCAGTGTATGGTTTGAGAGACGGTAAGCCTGAACTATATGGTTTAACAGTATTAGGTGATAAAAGGGCTATATCTGTTTCATTGGCTTTAAGTATAGATAGTGTTGTTAAGGATTTAGGTGATGAGTTGAAAAAACATAAGCTTATGTAAGATGGTGCAGGCAGTAATATTAGCAGCGGGCAAATCAACAAGGACCTATCCTTTAACGTTGACCAGGCCGAAGCCGTTGTTAAAGGTAATGAACAAGCCAATATTGGCTTATTTATTAGACCAATTGCTAGAGTGTGATGTAGAGGAAACAATAATAATAGATGGTTATAAGAAAGAGATGATAAGAGACTTTTTCGGTGATAATTATAAGGGTATGAAGTTAAAGTTTGTTGAACAAAAAGAACAACTAGGGACGTTACATGCCTTGCATCAGGTTAAAGATTACTTAAACGGCAGGTTTTTTGTTTTATACGGCGATGATTTGTTGCATGCGCATGACCTGAAAAAGTGTCTTGACCATAAGTATGCAATGTGCCTGATGAAAACAAAGTATCCTGAAAGGTTCGGCATAGCTAAAGTTGAGGATGACAGGGTGGTTGACATTGTGGAAAAGCCTAAGACTTATATTGGTGATCTTGCTTCAGTCGGAGGGTTTATGTTTGACATGAAAGTGTTTGATTATCCTCTAGAAAAAGATGAAGGGGAAGCAGAGTATTATATACCTAACATGCTGAGAAAACTTGCAAAGGATGAAGAGATATATCCAATAATAGTTGAAAAATATTGGTTGCCTACAGGGTACCCATGGGATTTGCTTAACGCTAACGAAGTTATGATAAAAGAACTTAAGGACACAGTGATCAAAGGTGAAGTTGAAGAGAATGTGATAATAAAAGGCAATCTTATCCTTGAGGAAGGATCAGTTGTTAAAGCTGGAACGTATATTGAAGGTAATGTTGTCATAGGCAAAAACTGTATCGTGGGGCCTTCAGCGTACATAAAAAATGGTACAGTTATAGGAGACGGTTGCAGCGTCGGGCATCAGGTAACAGTGAAAAATTCTATTCTGATGGATAATGTTGAATTGGGACATTTGACGTATGTGGCTGATTCTGTTATTGGCGAAAATGTTATTGTCGGTGCAGGCACTATTGTTGCAAACAGGTCAAGTGATGACGGAGTTATTGTTTCAGAGCATAAAGGCGATAATATACCTACAGGAAGAAGGTGTTTTGGCACAATATTGTCTGATGAAGTTAATATAGGCGTGAAAAATGTTATTTATCCCGGTAAAAAAATTTGGCCTTATGTTAAAACTCCGCCGGGGAAAATAATTAACATGGATATATTAAAATAATTGTTCAAGTTTTTTGATTTCTTCTTTTGTTTGCATAAGCTTTTCGTTGGCTTTTTCAATTAATAATTTAAGATACTCTTTGTTGTTAAGGCTTTTGTTTAGAATAGTTTCAATACGTTTACTGCCTCTCACTTCTACAAGGTTGGTTTTTAATGAAGTTATGCCGGTTACTTTTAACCCTGATGCTTTTAGCTTATTCACTAGCTTAGAAGCCGATTCTAGAGATGAGCATTTTATGTGAAGAATGAGGGGTTCTTGCATGAACCATACGTCTTTGTCTTCTGGAAGAGTGTTGTAAATGTCGTTTAACCTGACCTTGCTATGAGATTTGAACAACCATTTAGAGTTGCCTTTCTTTTGAGAGTTTAATACAACAATCCTGCCGGAACACGAACTAGTGGTTACATACTCTTTATGCGAATTTATTTTTTTTAAAAGAGGGATGATGTCTTTATCATAATGCCCTTGAGGGGATTTGTCTTTCATTTTTAAAAAAAGAAAAAAATTTATTCGATTTTTAAATGCGCATACTCTTTACCTGAAAGCCAGAACGGTTCAATCAAGGTTACTTTCAAGTCATCTAAGTTTTTAGTTTCGCCTCTCTTTATTCTAATACTAGAACCAGCCTCGTTTACTAAAGAAACCCAGGCAACGCCGTCTGCTATTGTTGAATCGTACTTGATACTGTCAAGCCTGACTTGGTGCCCATTCACTGAAGCGTACTCTTTTTTGTTTAACAAATATTCGTTAGGGCCAAGGTTAAACTCTTCAACCTGGACTTCTATGCTGCCGTTTGAAGTGTAAAGTGATCTTAAATAAGTCACTCTTAAACCTTCAACAATCTCGGAACGCTTTGTTTCCCTAAATCTGCTTAATGTGTTTCCAACCTTAAATTCAATAAAAGTAGCGTCAAAATATTTGGTCATTTCGATGCTTTTGCCTTTAAATGTTACAGGCTTGTTTAGTCCTAAGTAGAACGTTTTAGGACCTTCAATTGGTTGTTCTGTTTCTTCAACTTGTTCTACTTCTTCAACCTGTTCAGCTTCTTGAGGTTGTTCAACCACTTCAACTGGTGCTTCATCTATCTCTTCAATTTCTGCAGGCTGTTCAGTTTCTTCAACAGGTTCTTTTGTAACATCTTCAATAACTCCTTCTTGAGGTAGCTCAGGTTCTTCAACTTGTTCAGCCACTTTAACCTGGTTAACTGTAACATCTTGCATTTCGCTACTCTCACTAGGTTGGCAACCAGTTATGGTTAATGCGACAAGAAAAATAATTAAGGTTAAAATTGTTGACCATTTCATCTTGTTTATATTAACTTATTTTATAATTTAAATATGTATCGGCTATAGGATATAAATATTTAAAAAGAATTTTAACATAAATCCGAACATGTATGATGTAATTATAATCGGAGGCGGAGTGACAGGGTTTGCAGCTGCACTGTATTCTGGAAGGTTTAAGTTGAAAACCTTAGTTTTAACCGGGGAATTGAAAGGAGGTTTAATTACATGGGCAAAAGATGTGCAGAATTATCCCGGGTTTGAAAATGTGTCAGGGATTGAACTTGCAAAAAAGATTGAAGACCATGCAAGGCGGTATGATGTTGACGTGAAACTTGAAATTGTGCAGGAGTTAAATAAGCAAGGAAGTATCTTTACAGTAAAAACTGCTGAAGGTGTTTATGAAAGTAAAACAGTTATATTTGCAACAGGCACGAAAGTTAGGACGCTTAAGGCTCCAGGGGAAGATAAACTTAAGAATAAAGGAGTGCATTATTGTGCGTTGTGTGATGCCTTTGCTTATAATGGCAAAACTGTGGCAGTTATCGGCGGGAGTGATTCTGCAGTTATCGAGAGTTTAATATTGAAGGATGTGGCAAAAAAAGTTTATATTATTTATAGAAAAGATAAGCTTAGGGCAGAGCCGATAAATGTGGAAAAGGTAAACAAGCTTGATAATGTTGAAGTTATAACAAACACAAACGTGTTAGAGTTTATAGGTGAGGAGAAACTTGAAAAGGTAAAACTGGATAACCCTTACAAAGGCGACGAGTTCTTAAAACTTGACGGCGTGTTTGTTGCCATTGGCCATGAGCCGCAGTCTGAGCTTGTGAAGCCTCTAGGCGTAAAACTAGATGAGAAAGGTTATGTAGAAGTTGATAAAGATTCTAAAACTAATGTTGAAGGTTTGTTTGCTGCGGGAGATGTAACTAACAGGAAGTTTAAGCAGGCGATAACGGGCGTGGCCGAAGGTGTTACCGCAGCGTATTGGGCGTTTAATTATATACAAAAGTAAAAGTATTTAAGTCATAAATTCTTTTATAATCCTGAAAAGAGGTGGTGATCATGCCAAACATAGCAATAAATGGGTTTGGAAGAATTGGAAGGGTAATGTTTAGGGTTGGGTTTGGGAAGCTTAACATTGTAGCAATAAATACACCGAGAGATGCAAAAACAATTGCTAATTTGTTAAAATATGATACTGTGTACGGAAAGTTTCCTGGCAGGATTAGTTATACTAAAAATTATTTGGTTGTTAACGGTAAAAAGGTAAGGTTGTTTTCTGAGAAAGATCCGTTAAAAATTCCATGGAAAGAATTAAAGGTAGATGTTGTTGCTGAATGTACAGGAAAGTTTACCAAAAAGGAAGATGCAATGAAGCATATTAAGGCAGGTGCTAAAAAAGTTTTGTTGAGCGCGCCGTCAAAAGATGCAGAGATTACAGTTGTAATGGGCGTGAACCATGATAAACTTAAACCGAAACATAAAATTGTTAGCAATGCGTCTTGCACAACAAACTGTTTTGCAATAATAGCTAAAGTGTTAAATGATGCGTTCAAAATAAAAAATGGATATATGGTAACTGTGCATTCATACACAAGTACGCAAAGGATTGTTGACGGATCTCATAAGGATTTAAGGCGTGCAAGGGCTGCAGCGCAAAATATTGTGCCGACAACAAGCGGTGCAGCGTTGGCAACGGAAAAGGTTTTGCCGTCATTGAAAGGCAAAGTCCATGCGTCTGCAGTAAGGGTGCCGGTGATTGACGGGTCGTTGTGTAACTTTGTGTGCACAGTTAGCAAAAAAGCTAGCAAGGAAAAAGTTAATCAGACATTTTATAATGCGGCAAAGAGGTTGAAGAAATTTCTTGAGTATAGCAAAGATGAGATTGTATCATCAGACATTATCGGGAACAATAAGTCTGCGGTGTTTGATTCCTTGTTGACTGAGGTGAGCGGTAACATGGTTAAAGTGGTGGCGTGGTATGATAACGAGATGGGTTATGCTTCAAGGATGGTGGATGTGGCTAAGTTGATGTTGAAAAAATGAAAACGATTGACGATTTTAACTTTAACAAAAAAACAGTGTTGTTGAGGATAGATGTAAACGCTTCTCTAAAGAATGGCAAGCCGGAGATGAATGAGAAATTTGTAAGGCATGCAAAAACAATAAAAGAACTTTTAAGGAAAAAAGCCAAAGTTGTTATACTGGCGCATCAGTCAAGGCCGGGAAGGGAGGATTTTACAAGCTTGAAAAGTCATGCAAGGTTGTTGTCAAAGCTTGTTAAAGTGAAATTTGTTGATGATGTTTTTGGAAACAAGGCTGTAGAAAAAATAAAGTCGCTTAAGCCTGGGGAAGCGTTGATGCTTGAAAATGTAAGGTCTGTTAAGGAAGAGTACCAGAAGTTCAAAAATAATAAAATGGTGAATGTGTTGGCGGGGTTGGCTGACATCTATGT